>NZ_JALEBH010000002.1:852500-1002500 GCF_022758885.1 Sphingobium sp. BYY-5 | reverse complement strand
ATATGCGCAGCGCGAAGAAGTCCGCCATCTGCCGCTTCGCCTGGTGCAGCGGGTTGTCGCCCGTCGCGACGGCAGCCATACGAGTCCACATCCAGCCGAACGCTACCAGCGCGAAAAGCCTGAGATAATCGACAGCCGCTGCTCCTACCGCATCGGCACCCGCACCACGCAACGCCACCGTCGCCTCACGCAGCAAGGCGAGCGCGTCGCGCGTTCGCTGTCCCACGAGCAGGTTTGGCGCCGCATCCAGATCGGCCGCGATCATGTCGAAAAAGCCCACTGCCACTGCGCCACCGGCCAGCGGTAGCTTGCGGCCGACCAGGTCCATCGCCTGCACGCCGTTAGTGCCTTCGTAAATCTGGGCAATGCGCGCGTCGCGGACATACTGCTCCATCCCCCATTCGCGGATATAGCCGTGGCCGCCGAAGACCTGCTGCGCCTCGACCGCGCTTTCGAAACCGAAATCGGTGAAGGCTGCCTTGAGCACCGGGGTCAATAGTGCAACCAGCGCATCGGCCTTGGCCCGCTCGCCCGCGTCAGGATGCTCATGGGCGCGGCCCAACTGGAGCGCAGTCCATCCTGCCAGCGCGCGCCCTGCCTCCACGAAAGCGCGGACTTTGAGCAACATACGGCGTACATCGGCATGTTCGATAATCGGCACTGGTCCGCGCGCGCCGTCAGCGCTGCGCCCCTGCAACCGATCCTTCGCATAGGCAGCAGCCTGCTGATAAGCCGCACCGGCGATGCCCAGACCCTGGATACCGACCATCAACCGCTCGGCATTCATCATGGTGAACATGGCGGCCAGGCCCCGATGCGGCTCGCCCACCAGCCAGCCGATCGCTCCATCATAGTTCATGACGCAGGTCGGCTGGGCATGAATGCCCATCTTCTTTTCCAGCGCGCCGACCGACATGGCATTGCGCGCGCCATCGGGCAGGAATTTGGGAACGAGGAACAGGCTGATCCCCTTCACCCCCGGCGGCGCGTCGGGCAGGCGGGCCAGCACCAGATGGATGATGTTGGACGCCATGTCATGGTCGCCCGAAGAGATGAAAATCTTCTGCCCGGTGACGGCATGGCTGCCATCGCCCTTCGGCTCCGCCTTCGCCTTGAGCAGGGCGAGGTCGGTCCCTGCCCCGCTTTCGGTCAGCGCCATCGCACCGGTCCACTCCCCGCTCACCAACGAGGGCAGATAGAGCGCTTTCAACTCCTCGCTGGCATGGGCGGCGATCGCTTCGGTCGCGCCGCGGGTAAGGCCGGGAAAGAGACCGAAGGAGAGGTTGGCGGCCGACAGCATCTCATCCAGCCAGAGCTGGAGGATGAAGGGCAGGCCCTGCCCACCCTGCGCAGTATCGGCAGCCAGCGCGGGCCAACCGGCGGCAACAAATTCACGATAGGCATCGACGAAACCGGGCGGCGTCACCACCGACCCGTTCACCAGCTTGCTGCCCTGCTCATCCCCCTCCCGATTGAGGGGATGGAGCCGTTCGGCACAGAGCTTGCCCGCTTCCTCCAGCACCGCGATGGCGAGATCGACGTCCACATCCTTGTCCAGCTCCGCCATGGCATGATCGAAGCCAAGCACCTCCGTCAGCAGAAAGCGGTAATCGTCGATCGGGGGAATGTAGCTCTGCATTGCCTGGGCGCCTCTCTCTTCTGCTTAATCATATACCAAACAGTTGTTACAATGACAAGCGAAGGTCAACCATTCCCGTCGGAATGGCGGAAAACATGCATGATCTGGGCAGCGATCTCGCGCGGGGTCAGGCGGCCGGGCCGCACCCAGTCGGCGGCCGAATTGAGCTGCGAGAGCAGCAGGTTGCGGTAGATGGAGCGATCGATCGTCGACGGCAGCGGCAGGGCGGAGACCAGATCGCGAAACAGCGCTTCGAACCGGTCGCGGCGTTCCATCAGCGCGCCGCGTACAATATCCGGCACTTCTCGAAAGTCGTTCATCATCGGCATGGTGAGCGAAGCGGGATCGAGCTGGATGTCGAGCAGGGTCGAGCAGGCCGCTTCCAGCCGCGCCCAGGGATCAGCCTGCGCCCCGACCGCCACCGCGATCCGTTGCTCCGCCTCGTCAAGGGCGGCATGGTGGAGTTCGACGAACAGAGCATCCTTCGACTTGATATGATGGTAGAGCGATCCGCCCAGCACGCCCGCCGCCTCGCCAATGTCGCGCATCGATGTGCCGCGATAGCCCTTGCGCGCGAACAGCCGCGCAGCGATCTCCAATATCTGGCGGCGGCGTGCGCCCGCACCCTCCGCTTCATCATCCCTGACACGCATCCTGCTCATGGAAAGCGCCGTACCATATAAGCCGCACGAGCATCCATCGGCGTCCTGCAAAAACTGCTTGCCTGGACTGCTATCTTAATTGTATGCCAATGATACATATTCCCGTGCAGGAGCAGAATGATGGAAGAGCAGGACGTCGTTTCCTTTCATGTCGAGAACCGTATCGCCTGGGTGAACTTCGCCCGCCCCAATAAGCGCAACGCGATGAGCCCGGCGCTCAACCGGCGCATGATGGACGTGCTGGACGAACTGGAGTTTCGCGAGGATGTCGGCGTGCTGGTGCTGAGCGGCGAAGGCACCGCCTGGTCGGCGGGCATGGACCTGAAGGAATATTTCCGCGAGACCGAAGCACAGGGGCTGCGTGGTGTGCGCAAATCTCAGCGCGAAAGCTATGGCTGGTTCCGCCGCCTGCGCTGGTATCAGAAGCCGACCGTCGCCATGGTCAATGGCTGGTGTTTCGGCGGCGGTTTCGGTCCGCTCTTCGCCTGCGACCTCGCCATCAGCGCGGATGAGGCGCAGTTCGGCCTGAGCGAAATCAACTGGGGCATATTGCCTGGCGGCGGCGTGACCAAGGTGGTGGTCGACCTGCTGCCGATGCGCGACGCCATGTGGCTGACGCTAACCGGCGAACTGATCGACGGCAAGCAGGCCGCAGCGATGCGGCTGGTCAACGAAAGCGTGCCGCTGGACCAGCTCAAGGCGCGCACGACGCAGGTCGCCGAATTGCTGCTCAAGAAGAACCCGGTCGCCCTCAAATTCGCCAAGGATGCGGTGCGGCGCGTGGGCACGATGACCTATGACGAGGCGGAGGATTATCTGGTCCGGATGCAGGAAGCGGCCAATTTCCACGACAAGAGCGAAGGCCGCAAGGAAGGCATTCGCCAGTTCATCGACGAGAAAAGCTATAAGCCGGGCCTGGGCAGCTATGACCTAAACAAGGGCGAAACTTCGGCCTGACCGACCCAACCTCCGTTCGTGCCCGACGAACGGAGGTTCGCGGGTTCCGGCCTGATCTGCAATAATTCCGCATCGCAGAGTAATTTCATATCTGCGATATATCCGCATCCATGAATTTGTGGCAGGATGATCCCGAACAGGAGGAGGATCATCATGCCCATAGCCACCACCCATGTCGGCAGCCTGCCGCGCGGCGACGCATTGACGCCGCTGTTGCTGGCACGCGACAAGGGCGAACCCTATGATGCCGGGCAGTTTGACGAAGCCGTCCAGAGCGCCGTCCAGGGTGCGATCACGAAACAGGTCGAGGCGGGCGTCGATATCGTCAGCGACGGCGAACTGGGGAAGGTCGGCTACTCCACCTATATGATCGAGCGGCTTTCGGGTTTCGGCGGTCATATCGACCGAAAGCCGGCCGCCGACCTCGCACCGCTGCCCGAACTGCGGCAGAAACTGGCGGCGATCATGGGGTCGCAGGAATTCACCCGCGCCTCCTGCATCGGCCCGGTGCGGCTAGTGATGCTCGATCCGCTGCATGACGACATCCGCCGGTTCAAGGCCGCGCTCGGCGCGCAACCCGGCACCCGCGCCTTCATGAATGCGGCGTCGCCCGGCCTCATCACCGCCTTCCAGGTCAATCGCCACTATCCCAGCCATGAAGCCTATCTGGCCGACCTGGTCGATGCGATGCGGGAGGAATATGAGACGATCGTCGCCGCAGGATTCGACCTGCAACTGGATTGTCCCGACCTCGCCATGTCGCGCCACACCGGCTATCAGGAGGCGAGCGAGGAGGAATTCGTCAGGATCGCCGCCGCCAATGTCGAGGCGCTCAACGCTGCCACCGCAAACATCCCGCCGGAAAAGATGCGGATGCATATCTGCTGGGGCAATTATGAAGGGCCGCACGATCATGACATCCCCCTGGACCGGGTGATCGACATCATCCTGCGCGCCCGGCCCGCCACCATCCTGTTCGAGGGCGCCAATCCGTGCCACGAACATGAATGGACGGTCTGGCGCGACGCATCTCGCCGTGGGGCGGTGCCGGACGACAAGATCCTGGCCCCCGGCCTGATCGATACCTGTTCCAACTATGTCGAGCATCCCGAACTGATCGCGCAGCGGATCGAGCGCTTCGTCGGGATCGTGGGCAAGGATCGCGTGATCGCCAGCACCGATTGCGGTTTCGGCACCTTCGCCGGATATGGCAAGATCGACCCGGCCGTCACCTGGAAGAAGCTGCGGTCGCTGCGGGCGGGCGCCGACCTGGCGGACGCGCGCCTGTGACGGGCGGCGTGACCGAAGAACAGCGCCGCGCGATCGAGCAGGATTGCGCCCGGCTGATCGCGCTCTACGCCAATCTGAACGATGCCGGTCGCTGGGAGGATGTCGCGGCGCTCTATGCGCCGGACGGTCGGATGGCGCGACCGACGGCGGCCGACGACTGGATCGAGGGGCGTGACGCGATCCTCGCCGCCTTCCTCGCCCGACCGGCCCGGACCACCCGCCATGTCTGTTCCAATATCGTGATCGAGGTGCTGAGCGACGGCGAGGCGACGGGCGAAAGCGCGATGCTGTTGTTCACCGGCGAGGCAGCGTCTAAGGTCGGCAGCTTTCACGACCGGTTCGTCCGCACGGACGCAGGCTGGCGCTTTGCCGAAAGGCGGGGCAGCCTGATTTTTTAAGGGGGTTCGCCGATCATGAATGGCTCCACGCCGTCCACCGTCAAGTCGGCGATGCGCACCATCGACATCATCGAATATGTCGTCGCGCGTCCTGCGGGCGTCGTCGCGCAGGAAATCGCGGCGGGCCTCGCCATCCCGGTCAGCAGCCTGTCCTACCTGCTCGCGACGCTGGTGGAGCGCGACTATCTGGCCCGCGACGGGCGGCGATATCTGCCGGGCGACGCGCTGGAGCGGCTGGCTTCGCCCAGGGGATCGCTGTCGCTGGCGGACAAGGTGCGGCCGCTGGTCAAATCGCTGCGGTTGCAGATCAACGAGACGGCATCCTTCTTCGTCCGCGACGGCTGGCAATTGGAGGCGATCGTCACCGAGACGGCGGAACAGTCGCTGCGCTATTCGATCAGCGTCGGCACCCGCAGCCCGATCCATTGCCTGGCGGCGGGCAAGGCGCTGCTCGCCCGCCTGTCCGACGCGGACCTCAACGCCTATTTCGCGCAAACACCGCTCACCGCCTTCACCCCCAGCAGCATCACCGATGCGGCGACGTTGCGCGCGGAACTGGCCGTGGTCCGCGCCACCGGCATCGGCCGCACCCGCGAGGAATATACGCCGGGCATTTGCGGCCTGGGCATGGCGGTGATGGTGGATGGCGTACCGGTCGGCGCCTTCGCCGTGGCCATTCCTCTGCCGCGCTTCACCGTCGATCTGGAAACGCAGGCCATCGCCAAGCTGCAACAGGCGATCGACCTGTTCGCTGCCGCTGAGGCGCCTGTCGCGTAACGTTTCGCGCGCCTGTAACGCGACAGGGCGAAGTACACTGTGTCGTTGGGCGAGAAAATGGCCGATTTCGACCGAAAAGCGCCAGCAATGCAACGCCGAAGCGACAGGGATGCGCCGCCTGGGTCACAGCGACGCGACACGGATGCGACAGTTGCGCGACGGGCGCGCGGCGCTGACGCGACATGTTCGTGGGGTGGGGCAGGTGCGCGGGGATATCGATCCATCCACAAGGGTAGATCAGAAGAAATCCAACATTGGAAGAGGTTGGATCAGTGGGCCGATTCCCTGCGTCGAAAGCACAGCGGAGATGGGATGGGGAGCCGTCTGCCGGTCCAAGGGCGGTCGTTGCTGTTCCGGCGGGTGCGGAGTGGGAGACCTTTCCCCTGGCCTTGCGCCTGGGGTGATGGCGGGAGATGGGTTCCCGCCTTCGCGGGAATGACGAAGTTGGGGGTGGAATCAAGACATTCCCCTCCCTTTCAAGGGAGGGGAGAAAGAAGATCCGCTTTTTGGTCGTTTGTTGTCATCTCCCCTTCAGGGAAGGATCAATCCCCTATGCGTCCGGCGTACCGCCTAGCGGGAAATATTGCCGCCACGGCCGCGCTTCCTCCACCGCGCGGGCGAAGGAGGGGCGTTCCAGCAACCGTGCGCGATAGGCATGGACATGCGCATAAGCCGGCGCAACCGGGTGCGACCAGTGTGCGTAGAAGAGATGCGGCGCGGCGGCGCAGTCGGCTAGGCTGAACGCCGCGCCCGCCGCCCATGTCCTTCCCGCCATGTGGGCGTCGAGCCAGGCATAGGCCTTGTCCAGCGCTGCCCGTGCGTCAGCGACGCCGGTGGGGTCTTTCCGCCCCTCCGGCCGCAATGCATCGACCACCAGCTTCTGCTGCGGGGTCGCGACATGATTGTCGAAGAAACGGTCGAGCAGCCGCACCTCCAGCGCAGCGTCGGGGTCGTCCGGGATCAGCCGGACAGGCCCCGGATGATGGATCTGGAGATGCTCGACGATGATGCTCGCCTCGAAGACGGCCCGGCCCTGATCCCCCAGCACCGGAAATTTGCCGATCGGCCAGAGTTCCGCCAGCCGTGCGCCATTGTCCGGATGATCCGGCGCGATCATCCGGAAGGTGAAGGCGATGTCATTCTCATACAGAGCGATCAGCGCCTTCTGGCAGTAGGAGGAGAAGGGATGGCCGAAAAACTGCAGCATCGCCGCCCCATCCCCTCCTGCCGGCCGATCAGTGGACGAAGCGGGCCACCACGTCGCGATAGGAGCGGCTGACCTTCACCTGCGCGCCCGATTCCAGCACCAGGAAACATTCGCCATTGGTGTGCGGCTTCACCTGCCGAACCTGGCTGAGGTTCACGATGGTCGAGCGGTGGACGCGCTGGAAATTGCGCGGATCGAGCCGCTTTTCCAGATCCTTCATCGTCTCGCGCAGGATCAGCGAGTTGTCGGCGGTGTAGATGCACATATAATCGCCCGCCGCGTCGATCCGTTCGATCGAATCCACATCGACGCGGAAAATCTGGCCGCGATCCTTGATGTTGATGAGCTTTTCGAAGCGATTGGACGCAGGCGCATCCTCCTCCGTCACAAAGTCGCTCATCGCCTGGGGCGCGACTTCCGCCAGAACCTCGCGCAGCTTCTCCGCTTCCTGCACTTGGCGCTTTTCGCTGAGGCGCTGGCGCACCCGGTCGAGCGCATCGGCCAGACGGCCATCCTCCACCGGCTTCATCAGATAGTCGACCGCCTGCGCCTCGAACGCGCGGATCGCGTGGTCGCTATAGGCCGTCACGAAGATGAAGAGCGGCGGCTCCACCTCCATCATGCCCTGGACGACGGAAAAGCCGTCGAAGCCGGGCATTTGAATATCGAGGAACACAAGGTCGGGTTTATGCGTCTTTATGGCACGGATGGCTTCGCGGCCATTGGTGCAGGTTTCGATAATTTCGACATCCTCATGCGCTTGCAAGCGTAGCTGAAGGCCTTGTATCGCCAGGCTTTCGTCGTCGACGAGGATTGTTCTGATGGTCATGCGGCCACTTTCGATGTTTCATCCATGGTAAGCGGAATTTCGATGATGACCGAAAATCCGTCCGGCGTGGAACGCGTTTCGAAGCTCTGTCGTTCCCCGAAGGCCTGAATTAACCGGTCCCGGATGTTCGGCAGGCCCACGCCCGTTCCCTCGCTCATGGGAATGTGCGGCTTCATCGCGCCGTCGTTCAATCCCGGCCCGCTGTCCGATACGACGATCCGGACATTTTCACCGGCAGGCTGCGCCGTAATGGAAATTTCCGCCCCCTCCTCCTTGGGCGTAACCGCATATTTGATCGCATTTTCCACCAGCGGCTGGAGCAGCAGCGACGGCAGGCGCGCATGGGACACCGCCGGATCGATCGTGAAGGCAGGACGCAGCCGGTCCTCGAAGCGCATCTTCTCGATCTCCAGATAGAGTTTCAGCGTCTCCACCTCCTGCTCGATCGTCACCTGCGCGGTCGGTTCGTTGATAAGAGTGTAACGCAGGAAGGAAGACAGGCGCGAGAGCATGGCATTGGCGCGATCGGTCTGTTTCAACAGCACCAGGGTCGAGATGCTGTTGAGCGTATTGAACAGGAAATGCGGGTTGAGCTGATAACGCAACATGGCGAGCTGCGCGCTCGACGCCTGGTTTTCCAGATGCAATAGCTGGTCCGCCTGCTCCTCCACCGTCAGGTAGAAGTTGATCGCGTAATAGAGCGCCGACCAGGCGCCGATCAGCGTCATGGACAGGTAGAAGGCGCCAAGGAAGAGTTGCAGCCCTGCCGTTTCACTGCCCCTGTTCTGGGTTGAGAAGACCCACGAATCGATGAAGGCGACCAGAGCGGCGGCCAGCACGACCGTCACGATCGACACGCCCCAGGTGACGATCGGCCGCTGCTTCTGCAGGAAGCGGAAGACGACCGCGATCAGCAGCGTCACCGAATAGCCGGTGACGGTCGAGATCAACACGGGGATCAGGCTGGAGAAGGACTGCCCATTGGCGATGGTCGAGGAGCCGCGCAGCAGGAAAGCCCCGGCCCATCCCAGGGATTGCAGGTTCCAGAAAGCGCGGTTCTTGTCAGCGAAAAAGGGCTGAGGCTGGATACGTGGTGCAGACATCCCCGCCAGCCTAGAGATTTTCTGCACCGGGGTGAAGCCAGGTTCAGGCGGCCGCAGCCGGTTCCTCCGCCATCGGCGTCACTTCGTCGGTGCACAGCCAGACGAGATCGGCCAGGTCCAGCGTCCGCCCGTCATGCGCCTGGATGGCGATCGGCCGGATCGGCTGGCCATCGCGTTTGTCGGCAAGCACCTGGCAGGCCGGCGTGCCGCAGCCCCAACGCTCGCCCCATTGGCGCAGCGCGATCATGGCGGGGGCCAGTTCCTGCCCTTTCTGGGTCAGGCGATATTCGACCTTGCGCCGGTCGCACAGCATCGGCTGGCGCACCAATATGCCATGCTCCACCAGCCGGGCGAGCCGGGCGGCGAGGATGTTGCGGGCAATGCCCAGGATCGACTGAAACTCCTCAAAATGGCGGATACCCGACAGGGCGCCGCGCAGGATCAGGAAGGACCAGCGTTCACCCATCATCTCCAGCGCACTGGGGAGGGCGCATTGTTCCAGATCCTGGGCAAGAATATGTTTCATGGTCATCACGCATAGCGCAAAGCAACACTTGTTGCAAAATCGCCGCCTTATTGCCGCAACATGGGATTTTTTTGTTGCACGACAAGGGGGTTCCAACACAATCGGGCAACGATGCTACGCCAATATGAACTTGTCGAACGTGTGAAGCGCTACGATCCGGATGCGGACGAGGCGATGATCAACCGCGCCTATGTCTTCTCGGTCCAGAAACATGGCAGCCAGAAGCGCGCCAGCGGCGATCCTTATTTCAGCCATCCAATTGAAGTTGCTGGCATATTGACCGACTTCAACCTGGACGACCAGACCATCGTGACGGCGCTGCTGCACGACACGATCGAAGACACGCTCGTCACCTATGAGGAGATAGAGAGCGCCTTCGGCAAGGATGTCGCGCGCATGGTCGACGGCGTCACCAAGCTCAGCAAGATCGAAGCGATGTCCGAAAATGAGCGGGCGGCGGAGAATCTGCGCAAATTCCTGCTCGCCATGTCGGATGATATCCGCGTGCTGCTGGTGAAGCTCGCCGACCGGTTGCACAATATGCGCACGCTCCATTTCATCAAGAATCCGGACAAGCGCCGCCGCATAGCGCGCGAGACGATGGACATCTACGCCCCGCTGGCGGAGCGAATCGGCATGTACGACTTCATGCGCGAGATGCAGTTGCTCGCCTTCCGCGAGATTGAGCCGGAAGCCTATGACAGCATCACCAAGCGGCTGGAGCAGCTCAAGGAAGGCGGCCATGACAAGGTCGACCGGATCGGCGCGGAACTGCAACTGCTGCTGGGCGGCAAGGGGCTATCGGTCACGGTTTCGGGCCGCGAGAAGCATCCCTATTCCATCTGGAAGAAGATGCAGGAGCGGCACATCAGCTTCGAGCAGCTCACCGACGTCATGGCGTTCCGCGTCATCACCGAAACGACCGAGGAATGCTACCGCGCGCTCGGCATCATCCACCAGACCTTCAAGATGGTCCCCGGCCGGTTCAAGGATTATATCTCCACGCCCAAGCGCAACGGCTATCAGTCGCTGCACACCACCGTCATCCATCAGGACAATGCCCGTATCGAGGTGCAGATCCGCAGCCGCGAGATGCACAATGACGCGGAACTCGGCCTCGCGGCGCATTGGGCCTACAAGCAGAAGGGCGACGCGACCGACCATCATGCCGCCTGGCTGCGCGACCTGGTCGAAATCCTGGAACAGAGCCAGGATGCGGACGAACTGCTCGAACATACCCGCATGGCGATGTATCAGGACCGGATCTTCGCCTTCTCGCCCAAGGGCGAACTGCATCAATTGCCCAAGGGATCGACCCCGGTCGATTTCGCCTATGCCGTCCACACCTCGCTCGGCAACCAGACGGTCGGCGCCAAGGTCAACGGCCGCGTCGTGCCGCTGCGGACGCAACTGGAAAATGGCGATCAGGTCGAAATCCTGAAATCCGAGGGGCAGGAACCGCAGCCCGGCTGGCTGACCTTCGCCATCACCGGCAAGGCCCGCGCCGCCATCCGCCGCTATATCCGCCAGAAGCAGCGCGGCGAGGAGATCAAGCTGGGCGAGAAGCTCTATGACGAGATTGTCGGCCGCTTCTCCCCCGACCTGGCGAAGGAACTGGGCGACAAGGCGCTGACGGCGGCATTGAAGCGGTTGAAGCTGGAGGACCGCGCATCGCTGATGGTCGCCATCGCCACCCACCGCGTGCTTGACCGGGAAGTGATGGAGGCGCTGATTCCCGGCTCGACCACGGCCGAAGGCATGGAGGAAGCGCATCCGCGCCAGCATGAACCCGTCTCGATCCGTGGCCTGACGCCGGGCATCGCCTATAGTCTGGGCGATTGCTGCCATCCCGTGCCGGGCGACCGCATCGTCGGCGTGCGGCGGACGGGCGAGCCGATCGAGGTGCACACGATCGATTGCCGGTCGCTGGAGGTGGACCAAGACGACGATTGGGTGGACCTGAGCTGGGACAGCAAGTCGAAGGGCGGCACCGCGCGCCTTTCCGTCATCGTCAAGAACCAGCCGGGCGCGCTCGCAGCGGTGGCCAATGTCTTCGGCGCAACCAAGGCGAACATCCTAAACCTGCAACTGGTGAACCGCGAAGGCCCGTTCCACACCGACATCATCGACCTGGAAGTGGCCGACGCGCAACATCTCAACCGCATCCTCTCGGCACTCCGCGCCCTCGACATCGTGGTACAGGCGGATCGGGTCTAGCGAACGGGGAAACGTGCGCCTGCCTGGAGACTATAAGGGTGGAGGACGGACGGTCGGCTTTTCCATCCTCCCCTTGTAGGGGAGGTGGCAGCACGAAGTGCTGACGGAGGGGTATCCCGCTATCGATAGGGTGACACCCCTCCACCACCTCATGGTCCCCTTATAGGGGAGGATTTTGTGTTCGTACCTATCCATACGGCCCACGGGCGTCGGACAGCCTTCGCGCGAAAGAAAAGCGGGGGACGCCTTTCGGCATCCCCCGCTCCCCCCCATTCAACCTGGATCAGGCGGCCTTGGTGCGCCAGCCGTCGGCGTAGCTGTCGCGTGCCGCTTCGGAATAGGGGACCGACGACACGATCGCCTTGATCTCCGTCTGGACGTGCGGCTCCACGGTCGGCTTGCTGGTGCCGCCGTCCGGTTCGCCCCAGAGCAGCGTCACTTCGGTGCCGGGCGCAGTGAACTCCGCATCGACCATGGCCAGCGCCAGGAAACGGCCGGCGTTGACGGTGTAGCCGATCCAGGTCGACAGGCCGATCGTCTTGCCGTCCTTGAGCACCGCGTCATAGGGATGCATACAATAGACGGCGCTGGGGAATTCCAAGAACTTCGCCTTGTCGCCGGTCTGGAGCATGGAACTCATGACGCGGACGATATCCCCATTGTCCAGTGCCAGCGTCACCTTCTGCCGATGGGGCTGGTCCTTGATCTTTTCCAGCGCTTCGCGGCCGACGAAATCATGGTCGAACTTGACCATGATGCCATAGCCCAGCTCCCAGGGGTTGAGGTAATAATCCTCGATCTTGTCCGACACGAAGCTGCCGCCCAGCGAGAGCTTGCCTTCATAGCTGTTGACGCCCAGCCATTCGCGGAAGCCCTTTGTGCCTTCGCCGGTAAAGACGGCCGGCAGCGGCGAGGGAATCCAGCCCGATTCGAGCGTGTTCGACGAATAGGTGCGGCCGCCGCAGAGGGTCAGGCCATGATCCTTGCCCGCTTCGATCAGGGCGTTGCGGACGGTGTCATAATCCTTCCACGGGCCGAACAGTTCGTAGCCCGGCTGGCCGGCCATGCCGTGGCGCAGCGCGCGTACTTCGACGCCGGCGATGGTGATCGGCGCCATGTGGAAGAATTTGAGGTCCGGCGGGGTCTGGCCCATCGCCTTTTCCAGCACCGGCATGGCGTTCGGCCCCTGGAGCTGGAAACGATAATTGCGGCGATAACCTTGGCTGTCGAGCGGGCGGGCGGCGGTGCGCTCATCACGCTCCACCTTCACGTCCCACTTGCCGGTCGAGGCCCAATATTCAACCCATTCGATCGAGGGCGCGCGGCCGACCAGTTCGAACTTTTCTTCTTCCAGATAGAAGAGGATGACGTCGCCGATCACATAGCCTTCGGGTGTGACGGGCGCGAACTGCTTGGCGCGGTTGGGCACAAAGCCCTTGAAGCTGTTGGGCGCGAGGTAGGACAGCATGTCGAACGCGCCGGGGCCGGTGACGAGCAGGTCGACCATGTGGAAGCTCTGGTTGAACAGGACCGAGCTTTCCGCCCAGCTACGCTGTTCGTCGCGCCAGTTGCTATATTCGGCCGGAACGCCGGGATAGACGTTGGGGCCAGTCTGCTGGTTGCGCAGGAAATGGACGATGTCGCCCTTTTCATCGAGCAACTGCTGCAGGGTCTTGTCAGTCATTCAAACCTCTCCTTCGACACAATATTGAAAGTTCACATTGTCGTTGGGGGATGGCTGGTCCAGCCATTCCCCCAAGATCTGATTGAAGGCCAGCGGTGCTTCCGCCGGCATCATATGGCCCACCCCCGGCACGACGCGCAGATGCGCGCCGGGGATTGCGGCGGCGATCGCCCGATGCTGGGCAACGGGGGACCATATATCTTCCTGCCCGACGATCGCGAAGGTCGGACAGACAATGGTCGGCAGCAGCGCATCGACCGACGGCCGGTTGAGCAGCGCCTCGATCTGCGCTTCGAAGATCGTAAGGCCCGCCGCGACGGCCATGGCGTAGAGCCGGTCCACCAGCGCTGCGTCACGCAGCGAATCGGCGGCCATCATCGGCGGCAGCCATTCGCCGACCAGCGCCGCCATGCCGCGCGCGCGGCCAATGTCGCGCAGATGATAGCGGCCTTCGCGCTCACCGGGCTTCAGCGGATGAACGCCGGTATCGACCAGCGCCAGCCGCGCAACCCGCTCCGGCGCCTTGCGCAGCACTTCCAGCGCGACCCGCGCGCCCATGGAATGACCGAGCAGCGCGCAGCGTTCCGGCATGTGGGCGAGCGCATGGTCGGCCATCGCCTCGATCCGGTCGGCGCCATTATAGAAGCCGTCGACGACCATGCTGCCGGGAAAGGCGGCCAGCGTCTCGCCGAACATGCGCGAATCACAGATCAGCCCCGGAAGGATGACAAGCGGCGGCTTCGCGCCCCGTTCCAATGACCTGTCGAATGATTTCGCACTCATGAAAATTTCATCTATACGAATCCATGCGGATGGACTAGGGGGAAAATGCGCCAGGGATACAAAGAGCGCCATGCGATGCGCCGAACCGCCCCTGGATCAAGCCCTGCCGGGCCAGTCTTATCGGGAGAGAATCATGACCCTGCCGTCGATCCATCCGAACTGGGATTTGCCGCCCAAGGGCATGACCGACGGCTATTCCCTGGAAATCACCGCCAAGGACATAGAGGCGTTGGCGCAGGCCGCGCCAGCCATGCCCGCCGAAACGCCGGTAGCCGTCACCTTCCTGCCCGGCGAATCGCTGGAAGCGCGGATCGCCGCGGCGAAGGCGGTGCGCGACCTGGGGTTCGAGCCGATGCCGCATTTTTCCGCGCGCCGGCTGGAATCGGGCGATGATTTCGAGACCTATCTGGCCGCCGTCGTGCGGGAGGCGGGGGTGCGGCGCTGCTTCGTCATCGCCGGCGATCCGCCGGAGGCCGCCGGCCCCTATGCCGACAGCATGGCGCTGATCCGCACCGGCGCGTTCGAGCGCGCGGGGATCAAGGCGATCGGCGTGGGCGGCCATCCCGAAGGCCATCCCAACATGACGCCGGACCAGACGTTCGAGGTGCTGACCGCCAAATGCGGTGAGATCGCCAGCCGGGACATGGCGCCGCTGATCGTCACCCAGTTCGGTTTCGACGCCGCGCCGATCCTGCGGTGGCTGGTCGAGCTGCGCGCGCGCGGAATCGACGCGCCGGTGCGGATCGGCGTGCCCGGTCCGGCGGGCATCAAGACGCTGATGCGCTTTGCCGCGCGGTGCGGCGTCGGCGCATCGACCACCGTGCTGGCCAAATATGGCATCTCGATCACCAAGCTGATCGGCACCGCCGGTCCCGACAAGCTGGTCGATGCCCTTGCGAACGGATTGGGACCGCAGCATGGCAAGCTGCGCCTGCATTTCTATCCCTTCGGCGGCCTGACCCGCACGGTCGAATGGATCAACGATTACACGGCCCGCCACTGAGCATAGGCCGACCAGCGGAGAAGCAATGTGACTGAAATCTGCACCCTGACCCTGCAATGCGACGACCGGCCCGGCCTGGTCGCCGATGTCGCGACTTTCCTGATGCAGCAGGGCGGCAACATCACCGATGCGCAGCAATATAATGACAAGCTGACCGACCGATTCTTCATGCGGGTGGAATTCGAGATCGCGGAAGGCAGCATCGATGCGTTGCGGGACGGGTTCGGGCCGCTGGCGCAGGCGCGCGCCATGGACTGGACGCTGCGCCGCCGCAGCGAGCGGCAGAAGGTGCTGCTGCTGGTCAGCAAGTTCGACCATTGCCTGGGCGACCTTCTCTATCGCTGGCGCATCGGCGAGCTGGACATGGAGGTGGTCGGCATCGTCAGCAACCATCCCCGGCATGTACTGACGACGTCGCTGATGGGCGACCTGCCCTATCATCACCTGCCGATCACCAAAGACACAAAGGCGCAGCAGGAAGCGCAGATCAAGGGAATCGTGGACCAGACGGGCGCGGGCCTGATCGTGCTGGCGCGCTATATGCAGATATTGTCGGATGACCTGGCCGCCTTTCTGTCGGGCCGCTGCATCAATATCCACCACAGCTTCCTGCCCGGCTTCAAGGGCGCCAAACCCTATCACCAGGCGCATGAGCGCGGGGTCAAGATGATCGGCGCGACCGCCCATTATGTGACCGCCGACCTGGACGAAGGGCCGATCATCCATCAGGATGTGGAGGCGATCAACCATGCCGACACGCCCGACGACCTGGTGCGCAAGGGCCGCGACATAGAGCGGCGCGTGCTGGCCACCGCCGTGCAGCATCATCTTCAGGGGCGGGTCTTCCAGAATGGCGCACGCACCGTCGTCTTCAAAGCCTGAACCGATGGCGCAGATCATCGACGGGCGCGCCATGGCGCGCGCCCTGTCGGCGGAAACGACCGCGCGGGTGGAGGCGCTGCGCACGCGCACCGGCCATGCCCCGGCGCTGGCGGTCGTGCTGGTCGGCGGCGATCCTGCCAGCGAGGTCTATGTCCGGCGAAAGATCGCGGAGTGCTGCAAGGCCGGCATCCTGTCGGTGGAGCATCGGCTGCCCGCCGACACGGCGCAGGCGACGTTGCTGGACCTGATCGAGCGGCTGAACCTGGACGGCGATATAGACGGCATCCTGATCCAGTTGCCGTTGCCTGAGCAGATCGACGCGGCGCTGGTGCTCGACCGGATCGACCCGGCCAAGGACGTGGACGGATTCCATCCGGTCAATGTCGGACGGCTGTCAACCGGCACAGGCGGCCTTGTCCCCTGTACGCCGCTGGGCGTGATGAAGCTGCTGGACAGCGTGGTCGATGATTATCGCGGGCTGGACGTGGTGGTCATCGGCAAGTCGAACATCGTCGGCAAGCCCGTCGCCATGCTGTTGCTGGAGCGGGAAGCGACCGTCACCGTCACGCATATCGAAACGCGCGGCCTGCCCGATGTCGCACGCAAGGCCGACATCATCGTCGCGGCCGCCGGCGTGCCGCATCTGGTGCGCGGCTATTGGGTGAAACCGGGCGCGATCGTGATCGATGTGGGCATTACGCGGATCATGCAGGAAGACGGATCGACCCGGCTCGTCGGCGATTGCGCCATGGAGGAGCTGGCCCATGCAAGGGCGGTGACGCCAGTGCCGGGCGGCGTCGGCCCGATGACCATCGCCTGCCTGCTGAGCAATACAGTGACGGCAGCGGAAAGGGCGCGGCATGAGTGAGATATATAGCGCGACCAGGGTGCGGGTGCGCGATCTGCCGCTGCTGGCGGACATCGGCATCAATCCCGACGAGATCGGGCGGCGGCAGCCGCTGGTGATCTCCGTCGAACTCAGCTTGTCCAGCGACCGGATCGAAGGGATCAGCGAGACGGTCGATTATCGCCGGGTGGCGCAGGCGGCCGAGGATCTGGCGTCGGTCCACATCCCGCTGATCGAGACCTTCGCCCAGCGGCTGGGGGAACGTTGCCTGGCTTTCCCGTTGGTGGTCGAGGCGCGGGTGAGCGTCGACAAACCCTTTGCCCTGACACGGGGGCTTGCCGGGGTCGAGGTGACGGTTCGGCGTTAGAGGCGCAGCGATCAGGCTGCGCCTGGCTGTGCGCCATCCTCCTCCGCCGTACGGATCTGGATCAGCAGCAGCACGATAGCGGCAAGGCCCGAACCCAGGGCCAGCAGCATGGAGGTGACGCCCCGCCCCGCACCGGCCGCGAGCAATTGCCCCGCTACGAAGGGGCCGAAGGCCGCGCCGAACCGGCCGAAGCCTATCACCGTGCCCGTCCCGGTTGCGCGCAATGTGGTGGGGTAGACATTGGCGATCAGCGCATAGAGGCCCACCACGGCTCCATTGGAGAGGAAGCCGAGGAAGAAGGCCGCGATCTGCAACAGCAGGAAGTTGGCCGGGACCGCGCCGAAGATGCTGACCGCAATCGCCGCGCCCGCCAGGCCGAAGATCACCAGCGGCCGCAAGCCGAGGCGCGGCGAGAGGAAGCCCAGCGTCAGACCGCCGATCGCTCCGCCCATATTCATCGCCACCGACACGATCGTTGCGCGAGACGGATCGAAACCCAGCGCCGCCACCAGCGAAGGCGCCCAGCCCAGCGCATAATAGAAGGTCATCATGTGCAACCCGTACATGAGGATGAGCGCGATCGTCATGACGCGATAGCGCCCGGCGAACAGCGCGCCCATCGACGCCCTGGGCTGATCCAGCGCAACGATCCGGCCGGCGAGCGGCTGGCCCAGGCGGCGCAGGATCGCATTGATCCGCGCCAGTGCGTCGGACCCGCCGCGCGTCGCCAGCCAGCCGATCGATTCAGGCAGGAAGAGCAGGACAAGCGGCACCATCAGCGCGGTCGCGACGCCGCCGAAGAGGAAGATGGTTTCCCAGCCATGGCTGCGCAGCAATTGCGCCGCGCCCCAGCCGCCGATGATGCCGCCGACCGGATAGCCCGCCGCCATGATGCTGACCGCAAGGTCGCGGCGGCGGCGGTTGGCGAACTCCGCCGCCATGGCGTTGATCGCGGCGAGCATGGCGCCCAGGCCCAGCCCGGTCAGCGCGCGCAGCAGGCTGAGCATCACGACACCGGTCGCGAAGGCGCAGGCGACCATGCCCGGAATGATGATGGCAAGGCACAGCAATATCTGCCGTCGCCGCCCGATCCGGTCGGCAAGCTGGCCCAGCGTCAGCGATCCGATCACCATGCCGACCAGTCCGGAGGACACGATGATGCCGACTTCGCGCGGGCCGATGCCCCAATCCCTGGCGATGCCCGGCGCGGCGAAGGTCACGGCAAGGATGTCGAAGCCATCGAGCGCGTTCAGCAGGAAGCAGATCGCGATCGCGATGCCCTGTCGCAACCGCATCGGATTGTCGGCCAGGATGGTGCGTGGATCGTCCGCAGGTGGGCTGACGTTGGACATGCTCTTTCTTCTCTCCCGACTTTCGCCGGCACTGTATGCTGATGACACAATAAGCCAAGCCAAATCGCCGGGCGACCGCACTTGAAACGAACGGATGTTGCGCCTTCAGAGAGAGATGAGCGCGTCCAGCGCGAGCGCGCCCTGCCCCTGCGGATAGACGATCACCGGGTTGAGATCGACCTCACGAATGGCGGGCGTCGCGGCGACCATCTTCCCAAGGCGCTGGACGATGTCGGCGACCGCCCCGATGTCCATCGCTGGCGCGCCACGGAAGCCGTCCAGCAACGGCGCCATGCGCAGCTTGCGGATTTCGGCGATAATCGCGTCGCGCGTCAAGTCCGGCGGGAGCAGACGGACGTCGTGCAGCAGTTCGGCCGCGACCCCGCCAAAGCCGACCAGGATGGTCGGTCCCCAATGCGGATCGTTACGCGCGCCGACGATCAGTTCGACGCCCCTGGCCGCCATGCCCTCCACCAGCACCCCGTCGAGCGCGAGGCCGGGACGGGAGGCGGCGAGATTGGCCAGCAGCTTTTCCCAGCCCTGCGCCAGCGCCTGCGCGTCGGCAAGGCCGACGATGACGCCGCCTGCATCGCTCTTGTGCGGCAGTTCGGGCGACTGGGCCTTGAGCACCACGGGGTAGCCGAGGCGATCGGCGGCGGCGACCGCTTCGACCACGGATTGGACCAGTTCGAAGGCGGGGAAGGCGATGCCCTGCGCGCCCATGATCGCCTTGGACCGATGTTCGGGGATGGTGCTGCCGACCTGCGCCAGACCGACGACGGGCTGGGCATCGAGCGGGGCCGTAGCGGCGTCGCGCTTGCGATGCGTGGCGATGCGTGCCAGCGCGCGGAGCATCCGTTCGGCGGTCGGCAGATAGGTGACGCCCGCCCGGCGCAGCGCCGCCAGATCGTCGGCGAAGACACCGCCGCCCTCATCCACGCCGCCGATGATGATCGGCTTGGGCAGCTCAGTCCCCTGGCCGATCGCCTTGAGCGCGTCCAGCACGGCGGCGAACTTGATGTGCGACGTGCCGGTATCGGTCTGGATCAGGGTGAGGAGGATGGTGCCGATCCGGTCGTCCTGCGCCAGTGCGGCGAGGGTACGGCCGTAGAGGCCGGGATCGACCAGGCCCTGGGCGGTGATATCCATCGGGTTGGTGACGGGCACGAAATCGGGCAAGGCCGCGCGCAGGGCCGGGCTGTCGGCGTCGGTCAGCTTCGGCAGGTCGAGATCGACCGCTTCGGCAAGGTCGAGCATCATCGCCTTGAACGCGCCGGATTCGGCGATGACGCCCGCGCCGCCGATGCCGGCTTCGGGCGATCGGGCGAGGATTTCCACCACGTCGCCCAGTTCCTCCAGTGAATCGACCAGGATGACGCCCGCGCGCTGGACATGGACGGCCATGACCGCATGATCGCCCGCCATCGCGCCGGTGTGGGTGGCGGCGCTTGCCGCGCCCGCCGCGCTGCGGCCGGGATGAAGCAGGACCACCGATTTCCCGGCGGAACGGGCCGCGCGGGCGGCGGTGAGGAAGCGGGCCGGGTCGCGCACATGTTCGGCGATCAGGCCGATGACGGCGGTGTCGAGCTGGGCCACCAGATAGGTGAGATAATCCTCGATCCCGCTCGCCGCTTCGTTGCCCGTCGAGATATAGCAGCTCAGCGGCACGTCGCGGTGGATCATGGTCGTCGCCAGCACCGCCGCCATCGCGCCCGATTGGGAGACGATGCCGACGCGCCGGTCGCCCTGCGCCCGTGCTTCGGGCATTTCGATGAAGGTCAGCGAGATATTGTCGCGGAAATTGACCAGGCCCAGGCAATTGGGGCCTTCGACCACCATGCCGGCTTCACGGGCGACGCGGGCGATTTCCTGCTGGTCGGCCAGGCCCTGCGGCCCGTCCTCGGCAAAGCCGGCGGAGAAGATCACGGCGGCGCCGACACCGCGGCGGGCAAGGCCGCGCACCGCATCGAGCACGCCGGCGCGGGGAATGGCCAGGACGGCGACATCGACGGCATCCGGCAGATCATCGACCGAAGCGACGCAGGGCCGTCCGCCTATCTCCGTCCGCTTGGGATTGACCAGGTGGATCGCACCGCCAAACCCCTGTCGCAGCAGATTGGCGAGGACCGAAGCGCCCAGTGCGCCCGGCTTGTCGGACGCGCCCACGATTGCCACCGACCTGGGGCGCAAGAGACGGTCCAGGGAAGGTGCCGCAATATTCGGGTCCAGCCCTTCCACGGCATCCAGGCAAACAGCTTCCGTCACACGCACCTCCTCCGCGAGCGGCGTCATCGGGCGAATCGGCCATCTCATTTCCGTGAAATGTGCGCTAGTGATACAATCTGCGCAAGCCCGGACCTGTTCAATCCTCCGCCGCGCCCGTCGCCGGACCAAGCCGGGTGAGCAGATTGTGCAGCGTCTGGATGTCCTCCCGGCTCAGCCGCGCGGTCATGCGGGTGTCGGACCGGTGTACCGCCGCCAGCATCGCGTCGACCTGTCGCTGCCCTTCCGGCAGCAGGACCAGCGCATTGGTGCGCAAGTCCCGGCCGGGCTGCCGTTCGATCAACCTCTTTTCAACCAGAATATTGACCAGCTTCATCGCGCTCGATCGGTTGATACTGAGCGCACGCCCCAAGGTGGTCTGGTCGCAGCCCGGATTGTCGCGGATCAGGATGAGGGCCGTGAGCTTGGCCGGTGTCAGGTCGAAATCGGCCAAGACCGCCCGCGCATCCGTTTCCAGCCGCAAATTGGCCTGCTGAAGCTGATAGCCGACAAGCGAGAGAAGATCGCCTCCCTGTTTCATCCCCAATATAATCTCCCCTTGCCAAAATTGTATCCCAGGCACACATATATATGGTACAGTCAGCAGGCGCGGAAAGCGATAGGCTAATGCCACGGCCATCCGGGCCTGTTATTCAAGGAGAGCGATGATGGATCGGGAATATCGGATGCTGATCGACGGCGAGCTGGTGCCGGGTGTCAGCCAGTTCGACGTGGTGAACCCGGCGACGGCCGAAAGTTTCGCATCCTGCCCCAAGGCGGACGAGGCGCTGCTGGAGCGGGCGATCGCCGCCGCAAAGCGCGCGCAACCGGCATGGGCGGCCGTGCCGGTGGAGGAGCGCGCGGCGCTGGTCCTCAAGCTGGCCGACACGCTGGAAGCGCGGATCGGCGAGTTTGCCAGCCTGCTGACGCGCGAACAGGGCAAGCCGCTGGACCAGGCGGGGTATGAGATCATGGGCAGCGTCTTCACCCTGCGCGCCTTCGCCGCGATGCGGGTAGAGCCGAAGGTGCTGAAGGATGAGGGCGGCAACCGGGTGGTGGAGCATCGCACGCCGCTGGGCGTCGTGGCCTCCATCACGCCGTGGAATTTCCCGCTGATCCTGCTGATGAACAAGCTGGGGCCGGCGCTGGTGACGGGCAATACGATGGTCGCCAAGCCTGCGCCGACGACACCGCTCACCACATTGTTGTTCGGCGAGCTGGCGCAGGCCATCCTGCCGGCGGGCGTGCTCAATATCGTGTGCGACCAGAATGAGCTGGGACCGCTGATGACCGGGCACAAGGATATCGCCAAGGTCGCCTTCACCGGATCGACCGCGACCGGCAAGAAGGTGATGGCGTCTTCGGCCGGGACGGTGAAACGGGTGACGCTGGAACTGGGCGGCAATGACGCGGCGATCGTGCTGGACGATGTGGATGCGCGCAAGGTGGCGCACAAAGTCTATCAGGGCGCGATGACCAATGCCGGGCAGATCTGCGTCGCGGTGAAGCGCGCCTATGTGCCCGCGCCCATGTATGACGATTTCTGCGACGAACTGGCGAAGCTGGCCAAGGAAGCGATCGTCGACGACGGCGCCAAGCAGGGGACGACCATCGGACCGGTGCAGAACAAGATGCAGTTCGACAAGGTCAGCGCGCTCATCGCCGACGCCAAGCAGCGCGGCACGGTGCTGGCCGGTGGCGAGCCGCTGAACCGGCCGGGCTATTTCATTGCGCCCACCATCGTCCGCGATCTGGACGAGGACGCGCCGCTGGTGCGTGAGGAACAGTTCGGTCCGGTGCTGCCGGTGCTGAAATATGACGATATCGACGATGTCATCGCCCGCGCCAACGACAGCGACTATGGTCTGGCCGGGACCGTGTGGGGCAAGGATGTCGCGCGCGCGACCGAAATCGCGATGAAGATCGACACCGGCACGGTCTGGGTCAACCAGCATCTGGCCATCGACGCCAACATCCCCTTCCGCGGGGTGAAGCAGTCGGGCCTGGGCGGCGAGCTGGGCGAGGCGGGGCTGCTGGAATATACCCAGGCGCATATCGTCAACATCGTGGCGCTCGAAGACGCCTGACGCAGGCATCCGCCATGGGCGAAAAAGGGCCGGCGAAGCATCCCGCTTCGTCGGCCCTCTCTTTTTGACATTTTATACCTAGTCATTTCACACATTCGGAACATTCGGTCGTGCGCGCAGCATAGCCTCGATTCCCAGGGACCACCCATTATCGAGGAGTACCGGATGGCTTTCAAACGCCTTGCTACGGCCGCCATCGGCGCCGTCACCCTTGCCGCCATGACCGTTCCAGCGGATGCCCACGGCATCTGGTTCGCGCAACGGGCGCGACAACTGGCGCTGATCTATGGCGTGGGCGCCGATGACCTGGACGCGGTCAAGCGCCTGCCACTGGTCAAGACCATCACCGGCTATGACAGCGACTGGGCGCCGGTGAACACGTCGCTGCGCGCGGCGGGCGTGATCCCGGTCGTGGACAGCGACGAACCGGTCGCCGCCGTCGCCGCGATCATGGACTATGGCTATTGGAGCAAGACGCCCGACGGCGAATGGCACAATAAGGGCCGCGACGAAGTACCCAACGCCACACTGGCCGAGCATAATTTCAAATATGCCGTCCATCTGACGCAAGTCCCGACCAAGCCGGTTCCGCTGTTCGAAGGCCATATGCTGCAGATCGTGCCGGTGGGCATCGACATCCCCCAGAAGATGGGCGCGCCGATGAAGGTGCGCGTCTATTACAAGGGCCAGCCAATCGCGGGCGCAACCGTGATGCAGGATTATGTCAACGATCCCGACGAAGCCGCGCCCGCCAAGACCGGCGCGGACGGCACCGCGACCATCACGCTGCGCAACCAGGGCATCAATGTGCTGATGGCCATCTATGTCGGCCAGACGACCGACAAGAAGGTGGATCATGAGGAATATCGCGCCTCGCTATCCTTCGTCCTGCCCCATCTGCCGGAATGAGTTTCACCCTTTCGACCAGGAGAGTCCCCATGAAGACCGTTGTTTTCCGCACCATGATCGCCGGGCTGGCGCTGATGGCGGCCCCCGCCATGCTGCACGCCCATGGCAGCATGAAACCGCAGCATGGTGGCCTGGTCCAGATGACCGGCGAAACCATGATCGAACTGGTGGCCGGTCCCAAGGGCGTGGACGTATACCTCAGCGAAGAGGATGAGCCGCTGGCCACCGCCGGCTTCACCGCCAAGCTGACCCAGACCGCCGCCGGCGCCAAGACCGAAGCGGCGCTGAAACCCGCCGGCGGCAACAAGCTGAGCGCACCGGGCTTCAAGGCGGCCAAGGGCGCCAAGCTGGTGGTCGCGCTGGTCGACAAGAGCGGAGCCAAGAGCTTCGCCACCTTCCAGGCGCAATAAGCCATGTTCCTTGCGATCCGCCCCCCGATCCCATCCCGGACCATGCGGCGGATCGCGCTGCTGCTCCTGGGACTGGCTTTGGCGTTCCTGAGTTCGACGCTCTGGGCGCATGGCGTCAACGAGAATGACAAGGCCTTTATCGAAGGCGCGTCGGGGATCAACATCATCCCGTACATGTATCTGGGGGCCAAGCATATGGTCACTGGCTACGACCATCTGCTGTTCCTGGCGGGCGTCATCTTCTTCCTCTACCGGCTGAAGGATGTCGGCGCTTATGTAACCTTGTTCGCCATCGGCCACAGCACGACGCTGCTGCTGGGCGTGCTGCTCGACATCCGCGCCAATCCCTTCCTGATCGACGCGATTATCGGCCTGTCGGTGGTCTACAAGGCGATCGACAATCTGGACGGGTTCAAGACCTGGTTCGGTATATCGCCCAATCCCAAGGCGGCGGTGCTGATCTTCGGCTTCTTCCACGGTTTCGGCCTGGCGACCAAGTTGCAGGAGTTGACACTGGCCAAAGATGGAATGATATACAATCTCATAAGCTTCAATGTCGGCGTCGAGCTGGGCCAGTTCATGGCGCTGACGATCATCCTTCTCCTCATGAACCTGTGGCGCATGACTTCGACCTTTCACCGCAGCGCCATCGTCGCCAACGCCGCGCTGATGACCGCAGGCTTCGTCCTGATCGGCTATCAGCTTGCCGGCTATTTCACAGCCGGTTCTATTTCCTAGGGGGCCTGACATGACCGCAACCACCCTTCCCAACCGGATCAGCCCATCGCCCGCCACGCTGGCCAAGGCGACCGGAGGCGCGGCGATCGCCGCAATCGCCATCGTCACCCTGTTCGTGCTGCCGGCCGAATATGGCGTCGACCCGACCGGCGTCGGCAGCGCGCTGGGCCTTACCGGCATGGTGGCGGACAAGGCGGAAGCCGCGCCCGCTACAGAAGCCGCCGCCCCGGCCGATGTCGAGATTCCGACCAAGACAACGATCGCCCGACCCGCCGCCTGGCGGCAGGATGAGATGACCATCACGCTGGAACCGCACAGCGGCCGCGAGGTGAAGGCGCATATGGCCAAGGGCGACAGCTTCATCTTCACCTGGAAATCGACCGGCGGCCCGGTAAAGGCCGAAATGCACGGTGAGAAGGCGCAGGCCGCCGAGGGGGAGTTCACCGATTATTGGAAAGAACTGGAGATGACCGGCGGCCAGGGCGATTTCACTGCCCCCTTCGACGGCACCCATGGCTGGTATTTCCGTAACAAGGGCGACACGCCCGTCACCGTCACCGTGAAGACGGTTGGTTTCTACAAGGATCTCTTCCAGCCCAAGGGCGAGTGAAGACGGCGCAATCAGGGACAGCATCATGAGCAGTATCGCGGGGCACGCACCCCCCATCGGCCTTCGGGCCTCCGCATCTCCGCTCGACGCGGCAAAGACGCGCACGCGCCTGATCGCGATCGACGCGCTGCGCGGGCTGGTCATGCTGTTCATGCTGGTCGACCATGTCCGCGAAACCTGGTTCCTGCATTTGCAGGTGACGGACCCGGTCGACGCCAACACGACCGATCCGGGGCTGTTCTTCACGCGGTTGCTGTCGACTTTCTGCGCGCCGACCTTCGTCGCGCTGACCGGCCTGTCCGCCTGGCTCTATGGCCAGTCGCACAGCAAGCGCCAAGTGTCGGAATTCCTGTTCAAGCGCGGCCTGTTCCTGATCGTCCTGGAATTCACCGTGGTCGGCTATGCCTGGCCGACGCAGGCGCCCGCCTTTCCACCGACGGCGATCTGGTTGCAGGTGATCTGGGCAATCGGCATCAGCATGATCGCGCTGGCGGCGCTGCTCCATCTCCCACGCCCGGCGCAATTCGCGGTCGGACTGGCCATCGTCTGCCTGCACAATCTGCTCGATCCGATCCGGCTGACGGCGGATCAGCCGGGCTATGCGTTCTGGGCGATCCTGCATCAGCGTTCGCTGATCGATGTCGGCGGCATCGCGGTTAAGACCACCTATCCGATCCTGCCGTGGATCGGCGTGATCCTGCTCGGCTATGCCTGCGGCCCCTGGTTCGCGCGCGGCAGCGACCCGCAACGGCGCATCAGGCTGCTGGTGACGCTGGGCCTCAGCCTCCTCATCGGCTTCGTCGTCATCCGCTATCTCAACTTTTACGGGGACAAGCCCTGGTTCGTCGCGGAAACGCCGCTGCGCACGGTGATGAGCTTTCTGGCGCTGACCAAATATCCGCCTTCCTTGCTGTTCCTGATGCCGACCGTCGGCGCCGGTTGCCTGTTGCTGGCGCTGTTCGAACGATTCGAGGGCAGCAAGCTGATGCCGCACCTTGCCCTGCTGGGCGGCGCGCCGATGTTCTATTATGTCCTGCACCTCTATGTGCTGAAGGCCATCTATAATGTCGCGCTGCTGATGTATGGCCCGACCAAGGGCGCGGTATTCGGCGTCGATCATCTGCGCTGGGTTTGGATCTGGGTCTTCATCCTGATCCCGATCCTCTATTTCCCCACCCGCTGGTTCGCACAGCTCAAACAACGCCGCAAGGACATCTGGTGGCTCAAATATCTCTGACGGTCCTGCGTCGGGTCGCCTGGGCCGCCTTCCATCACAGGAAGGCGGCCATTTTCCAGCCTTCTCGCGCCTTCGAACCGCATCATGGGGCGCAGCATTTTCCTGCCGTAGGAGCCTGCGATTCACAATTATGCGCCGTCTTATGAGCCAAGTTTGACGTAATATTTCCGTCACTCAACTTAGCCTCGAACCCAAGGAAGAGGTGGCCAATCACCCAAGGACCGGCCCCGACGACAGGCAAAAGCCTGCTTGGGAAAGACATAATCCGGCCTCCCCGTTTCGCAGGACATTAGGGAATAGCGATTTTATAAGGGGTTACAGCATCATGCGCACTATACCGGCCCTCCGCCTGGCGTTCATCGCCAGCACCGCCACCATCGCCCTGTCCACAGTCGGACTATCCTCCGCCGCCCAGGCGCAGGAGCCGGCCGCGGCAACAGCCGACGGCGACATTGTCGTCACCGGCCTCAAGCGCCAATATTTCGGCGACACGCCGGTCAAGGAAATCCCGCAGGCGGTGCAGTTCCTGGAAGGCAAGCTGCTCGACGACCTCAACATCACCCGGCTCGACACCGCGCTGGAACTGGCGAGCGGCGTGTCGAAGCAGAATAATTTCGGCGGCCTGTGGGACAGTTTCGCCATTCGCGGCTTTGCCGGCGACGAAAATTTCCCAAGCGGCTTCCTGGTCAACGGCTTCAACGGCGGGCGCGGCTATGGCGGCCCGCGCGATGCGTCGAACGTCGAGCGGATCGAGGTGCTGAAAGGCCCGAACAGCGCGATCTTCGGGCGCGGCGAGCCGGGCGGCACGATCAACATCGTCACCAAGAAGCCGACCTTCAAGGAAGGCGGCAGCTTCGCCGTTTCCGCCGGGAGCTGGGAAACCTATCGGGTGGAGGGCGATTATAACCTGCCTCTCACCGATAGTATCGCGGTGCGCATCAACGGATCATCCGAACAGGCCGATAGTTTCCGCGACACGGTGAAGACGCAGAAATATACGCTGACCCCGTCCTTCATGGCGAAGCTGTCGGACAAGGATATCTTCACCTACGAACTGGAATATGTGAAGCAGGAAGTGCCGTTCGACCGGGGCGTGGTGGCGATCCCGACCGTCGGCGCCGACGGCACGACCAGCTATAATCTGGGCGCTATCCCCAATTCACGTTTCCTGAGCAACCCGAATGACGGTCCGATCAAGATCGGCGTGCTGGGCCACCAGGCGCAATATCAGCATGACTTCAATGACGATTGGACGCTGATGCTGGGCGCTGGATATAAGGACACGACGTTCGAGGGCTATTCCAGCGATCCCGAACTGGCCATGGGCCGTCAGCTTCTGGACAATGACGGGCGGACCCTGTCGCGCCAGCGCCGTTATCGCGATTACAGCACCACGCATATGGTGTTCCGTGGCGAAATCAGCGGCAAGCTGGAAACCGGTTCCATCGTCCACAATATCCGCATCGGCGCGGACTGGGATCGTTTCAAGATCAAGACGTTCCAGACCCGTTATCGCCCGACCGCCACGGACCAGTCCTATTCGATCGACATCTTTAACCCTGATTATGATATTGCCGAGCCGACACCGACTGCGGTGATCCAGAATTCGACGGAGGTCCAGAAAGCCTGGGGTGTGTACGCACAGGACCAGATCGAGATCACCGAACAGTTCAAGGTGCGGTTTGGCGGCCGATACGACGATTTCAGCCAGAATATCGACAACCGGCTGGGGACGACAAACCCTGCATCCTACACCAAGTTCAGCCCGATGGCGGGACTGGTGTTCGAACCGACGCAAAGCCTGTCCTTCTACGCCAATTATGGCAAAGGATTCCGGCCGAACAGCGGCGTCGATGTAAACAACAATCCCTTCGCCCCGGAAATCAGCAAAAGCTATGAGGTCGGTGCGAAGTTCGTGACGCCGGATGGCAGGCTCACCAGCACGCTCTCGCTATACAAGATGAAGAAGAGCAACGTCCTGACCGCCGATCTGCTGACCGGCCTGTCGATGGCGGTCGGCGCGGCCAAAAGCCAAGGGGTGGAGTTCGACGTCAACGCCAAGCTGCCCGCCGGGTTCGAACTGTTCGCGACCTATGCCTATACCGATGCGGGCTGGGCGGACGACTATCTCTCCGCCGGGGTGAGCAAGAACGATCCTCTGATCAACATTCCCAAGCATCAGGGCAATGCCCTGCTGTTCAAGAATTTCTCGATCGGCAATCATGACGCAATGCTGGGCGCGGGCGTGACCCATGTCGGCAAGCGCCTCGGTCAAACGGCGGCGGATTTCTATCTGCCCAGCTACACCATCGCCAAGGTGCTGGGGTCGGTCAACATCACCGATCAGATCAAGCTGTCGGCGGACGTCAACAACCTGTTCAACAAGAAATATTATGCCAGCTCCTATGCGGCTCTGTGGGTCCAGCCTGGCGCGCCGCGCCAGTTCACGGTGCGGGCGAGCTTCAATTTCTGATGAATGACGGTCGGGACGGACATGTCCCGACGGCCGCCGCTACTCTTCTTCCAAGGTGGGAGGGTATCGGCGGCTTCTTTTTTGCCCGAAGGTCGCCTGCATGACCCTGCTCTACACATCCGATCCCGAACGCGGCCGCATCTGGCGCGAGATTTTTGCGGCGGAAGCGCCCGATGTCGGCTTTGCCGATCCGTCGGAGCCGCATGATCCCGCCGCCGTCCGCTATCTGGCGGCCTGGAGCCCGTCGGCTGAACTGATCGCCAGCCTGCCGCGCCTCGAAATCCTGTTTTCGATCGGCGCGGGGATCGACCAGTTCGACATGACCCGCCTGCCACCCCATGTCCGCGTCGTGCGCATGATCGAGCCGGGCATCACCGCAGGCATGGTCGAATATGCAGCGATGGCCACACTGGCGCTGCACCGGAACCTGATCGATTATCGCGTGGCGCAAGGCGAAGCGCGCTGGTCGCCGATCAAGCTGGTGCCGGCGGGCGAGCGGCGGGTGGGCGTGATGGGGCTGGGCAATCTGGGGCAGGCGGTGCTGAAGGCGCTCGCCCCATTCGGCTTTCCGCTGTCGGGATGGAGCCGTTCCGCCCACCAGATCGACGGCGTGACCTGCCATGCGGGCGCGGCGGGGATGGCGGCGTTTCTGGCGGAATGCGACATCCTCATCTGCCTGTTGCCGCTGACCGACGCGACACGCGGCATTTTGTGCCGGGATAGCCTATCCCGACTGCCGAAAGGCGCGGCCCTCATCAATGTCGGGCGAGGTGGTCATCTGGTGGAGCAGGATCTGCTGTCCTTGCTGGACGAAGGGCATCTTTCCGGCGCGGTCCTGGACGTCACCGATCCTGAGCCGCTGCCCGGCGATCACCCTTTTTGGGCGCATCCCCGCATCATCATCACCCCCCATGTCGCCAGCATGACCCGTGCGGACAGCGCCGCCCGCGTCCTGATCGCCAATATCCGGCGTCATGAGGCGGGTGAACCGCTGGACGGTGAAGTCGCGCGCAATCGAGGTTATTGAACGGACGATATTCCATGCCGTCCGATCCGCCCGATCGTCCCTTTTTGTCCCGGCCGGACGTGCTGATTGCGGCCCGGTCGGGAGCGCGGCAAACTATGCCGAAAGGATCGCGATAAAGTCGTGAATCTGCGTCCCGACCCGGAGCAATCGGGCGCATGTTCCGGCTCCGCCATGCCGTAATGTTCTTGTCACAGGGCTTTCCAAGCCCTCCGTCGAACCCATGAAGGACGTTCCGCCGATGCCCAATTTCCGGCCCAAATATATCAGTTTCGACTGCTATGGCACGCTGACCCGTTTCCGCATGACCGAGATGGCGACCGCCTTCATGGCCGATCGCGTCGCGGCGGAAAACCTGCCCGCCTTCTGCAAGGACTGGGGCGCATACCGGTTCGACCAGGTGATGGGTCCGTGGGAACCCTATCAGGAGATCATCCGCAACTCGCTTTCCCGCACCTGCAAGAAATGGGGTGTCGAGTATCGCGAAGCCGATGCGGATGCGGTCTACAATGCCGTACCGACCTGGGGTCCGCATGAGGATGTGCCGGGCGGCCTTGGCAAGATCGGCGACAAGATCCCGCTCGTCATCCTGTCCAATGCGATGAACGACCAGATCCATCATAATGTCGGGATGCTGGGCGCGCCCTTCCACGCGGTCTATACCGCGCAGATGGCGCAGGCCTACAAGCCACGGATGCAGGCGTTCGAATATATGTTCGACCAGCTCGGCGCGAAGCCCGAAGAGATGATGCATGTCTCCTCCAGCTTCCGATACGACCAGAATACGGCGACCGACCTGCATTTCGGCTGCCGTGTGTTCGTGGGACGCGGGCATGAGCCATCCAACGCCTTTTATCGCGACGTCGAAATCCCGCATATCGGCGCGCTGCCGGCGGTCGTGGGCCTGTAAGGCAACATGACCTCCCCCCTCTCCTACTGGCTGGCCAGCGCCCCCGCCTTTACCGGCGGGGCGCAAGGCGCGGTCGAGGGCAAGGTGGATGTCGCCATCATCGGCGGCGGTTTCACCGGGCTGTCGGCGGCGTTGGCGCTGGCCAAGCAAGGCGCGAGCGTCATACTGCTGGAGAGAGGCCGGGTGGCCGGAGAGGCTTCGGGACGCAATGGCGGCCAGTGCAACAACGGCACGGCCCACGATTATGGGGCGCTGTCCGCGCGGTTCAGCAAGGACATCGCCAAGGCCTATTATCGCGTCCATTGCGACGCGGTCGACCTGGTCGAACGGATCGCAGCGGAAGAAGGCATCGATTGCGCCTTTCGCCGGTGCGGCCGGGTGAAACTGGCGGCCAAGCCCGCCCATTATGACAAGCTGGTCCGCGCGCATGACCTGCTGGCGGCGGAAGTGGACGAGAATGTCCGGCTGGTGCCGCCCGAACGCATCGCTGAGGAAGTGGGGTCGGATGCTTTCCACGGCGCGCTGATCCAGACGACCAGCGCGCAACTCCATCCCGGACGTTTCGGCGTCGGCCTGGCCGAGGCGGCGGCGCGGGCAGGTGCGAAGATTTTCGAGAATGCAGAAGTGACCGGCATGGATCACGTGGCGGGCGGCTGGCGGGTGACGACGCCCAAGGGGCGGGTCGTGGCAGCGCAGCTGCTAGTCGCGACCGGCGGTGCGCCGGCCACCGCGCCCTTCGGCTTTTTCCGGCGACGGATTGTGTCGGTCGGCAGCTTCATCATCGCGACCGATCCGCTGGACGATGCGCTGGTCGACCGGTTGCTGCCGGGCCGCCGCAATTATGTGACCAGCAAGAATATCGGCAATTATTTCCGGCTGGCGCCTGACAATCGCCTGATCTTCGGCGGGCGCGCGCGCTTTGCGATCAGCGATCCCCGGTCGGACCAGAAGAGCGGGCGCATATTGGAACAGACGATGGGCGAGATGTTCCCCGCGTTGAAGAGCGTAGGCATCAGCCATGTCTGGGGCGGGATGGTGGACCTGACCGCCGACCGCCTGCCACGTGCGGGCGAACAAGACGGGCTATATTATTCCATGGGCTATAGCGGCCATGGCGTGCAGATGGCGACCTATATGGGGCAGCAGATGGCGCGGGTGATGGGCGGCGATGCGACCGCCAATCCCTGGGGTAATCTCGACTGGCCGAGCGTGCCGGGCCATTTCGGCAAGCCCTGGTTCCTGCCGATGGTGGGCCTGTGGTATAAATGGCAGGATCTGATCCATTGATGGAGGATTTCGCCGCCCTTTCCCGACGCGGGCTGATCGGCGCAGGGCTGGGCTGGGGCGCCGGGCTGCTGCTGCCTGAAGGCGCGCTGGCCGCCAGCAAGCCGCGCCGGGGCGGACGCATCCGCGTCGCCAGCCTCTCCAGCTCGACCGCCGACACGCTCGACCCGGCCAAGGGCGCGCTGTCGACCGACTATGTGCGCCATTATATGCTCTATAGCGGCCTGACCGTGATGGGCGGCGACCTGATCGCGCGCCCGGCGCTGGCCGAACGGATCGTGAGCAACGACCAGACCATCTGGCATATCCGGCTGCGCAAGGGCGTGACCTTTCACGATGGCGCGACGCTCACCGCGCAGGATGTGGTCTGGTCGCTGCTGCGGCACAAAAACCCCGCGACGGGTTCGAAGATGGCGCCGATCGCCGAACAGTTCGCGGAGGTGAAGGCGGCGGGCAAGCAGGATGTCATCATCCGCCTGATCGGCCCCAATGCCGATCTGCCCGCCATATTGGCGCAATCCCATTTCCTGATCCTGCGCGCGGGCACGCGCGATTTCAGCACCGCCAACGGCACCGGCCCCTATATGTGCACGCAGTTCCGGCCGGGCGTGCGGACGCTGGTGCGGCGCAACCCCAATTACTGGAAATCGGGCAAGGCCTGGCTGGACGAGATAGAGCTGATCGGCATTCCCGACGAGGTGAGCCGGGTCAACGCGCTGCTGTCGGGCGATGTGCAACTGGTGATTGCGGTCAATCCGCGATCGACCAAGCGGATCGTGGCGTCGCGCGGCCATGGATTGCTGGAAACCCAGTCGGGCCTCTACACCAACATCATCATGCGGCAGGACCAGTTGCCGACCGGCAACCCGCATTTCGTCGCCGCAATGAAGTATCTGATCGACCGGCCGCTGATCAAGCGGGCGCTCTATCGCGGTTATGCAACCATCGCCAACGACCAGCCGATCCCGCCCTTTCACCCCTATTATCGCGCCGACCTGCCGCAGACCGTACTCGATCTGGACAAGGCGCGCTGGCATCTGCAACGGGCGGGGCTGAGTGGGGTTCGCCTGCCGGTCTATGCCTCGCCAGCGGCGGACGGATCGGTCGACATGGCGTCGATATTGCAGGAATATGGGTCGCGGGTCGGCCTGAACCTCGCGGTCAATCGCGTGCCGGCGGACGGCTATTGGTCGACCCACTGGATGAAGCACCCGCTGGGCTTCGGCAACACCAACCCGCGCCCGACCGCCGACCTGCTGTTCAGCCTTTTCTACAAATCCGATGCGGCGTGGAACGAGAGCGGATGGAAGAATCCGCGTTTCGACCGGCTGTTGCTGGAAGCGCGGGGGGAATCCGATCAGGCCCGGCGCAAGCAGCTTTACGGCGAGATGCAGGGGCTGGTCCGCGCCCATTGCGGCGTGGGCATTCCGGTCTTCATCAGCCTGATCGACGGTTATGACCGGCGGCTCAAAGGGCTGCATCCCGTGTCGCTGGGCGGCCTGATGGGCTATCAGTTCGCAGAACATGTGTGGTGGGAAGGCTGATGGCAGGCGCTGCGACTTCCAGCGGCCTGAAGGCCGCGCTGGTCCTGATCGGCAAACGCTTTGCATCGTCGCTGCTGACGCTGTTCCTGGTGTCGGTGACGATCTTCGTCATCGCGCAATTGCTGCCCGGCGATGCCGCGCAGGAAGCGCTGGGGCAAAGCGCCACGGTCGAGCAGGTTGCGGCGCTGCGCCATGAAATGGGCCTCGATCGGCCCGCGCCGGTCCGTTACGCAAGCTGGCTGACGGGGATGCTGAGCGGCGATCCGGGCCAGTCGCTGGTCGCCAACATGCCGGTGTCCGAGGTGATTTCCAGCCGCCTGCCCAACAGCCTGCTGCTGGCCGCGCTGACGGCGCTGGTCGCCGTGCCCGTGGCGCTGGCGATCGGCATCGGATCGGCGATGAACAGGGGCGGACGGATCGACCGGGCGTTGAATATCGCCACTCTTTCGATGGTCGCGGTGCCCGAATTTCTGGTCGCGACGATCGCGGTGCTGATCTTTTCGGTCAAGCTGCGCTGGCTGCCCTCGATCGCTTTGGTGTCGGACGAGATGGGTTGGGGCGATTATCTGCGCGGGGTCGCCATGCCGATCCTGACCTTGAGCGTCATCGTCATCGCGCAGATGGCGCGGATGACGCGGGCGGCGGTGATCGACCAGATGGACCGGCCCTATGTCGAGATGGCAGTGCTGAAGGGCGTCGCGCCGGTGCAGGTCGTGCTGAAACATATCATGCCCAATGCGATCGCGCCGATCGTCAACGCCATGGCGCTGAGCCTGTCCTATCTGCTGGGCGGCGCGGTGATCGTGGAAACCATCTTCAACTATCCGGGGCTAGCCAGCCTGATGGTCAATGCCGTCACCAGCCGCGACATGCCGCTGCTCCAGGCCTGCGCGATGATATTTTGCGCCGCCTATCTGATCCTGATGCTGATCGCGGACGTGACCGCGATCCTCGCCAACCCCAGGCTGCGCGCGCAATGAGGATCGCCGCTCTCCGAAGGGTCAAAGCCCTGCCGCTGTCGGGCAAGATCGGCCTGACGCTGGTACTGTTCTGGCTGCTCGCCGCCTTGTTCGGGCCGATGCTGGCGCCCTATCCGGTTGGCGCGTTCGTCGCCTATGACGTGTTCGACGGATCGTCCGCCGCCCATATGCTGGGCAGCGACTATCTGGGCCGCGACGTGCTGAGCCGGTTGCTCTGGGGCGCGCGCTATACGGTGACGCTGGCCGCCGCCGCCGCGCTGCTGGCGAGCACGACCGGCACGGCACTGGCGCTCACCGCGGCGGTGGGCGGCCCCAAGGTGGACGAGCCGCTGTCGCGCTTCATGGACATGCTGATCTCCATTCCGTCGAAGATTTTCTCGCTGGTGCTGGTGGCGGCGTTCGGATCGTCGCTGCCGCTGTTGCTGCTGATCGCGGCGCTGACCTATGTGCCGGGCAATTATCGCATCGCCCGCGCGCTGGCGGTCAATCTGGCGCAGATGGACTATGTGCAGGTGGCGAAGGCGCGAGGCGAAGGGCGGTTTCACATCGCCATCGCCGAAGTCCTGCCCAACATGATCCACCCGCTGCTCGCCGATTTCGGGCTGCGCTTCGTGTTCATCGTGCTGCTGCTGTCGGGCCTCAGCTTCCTGGGGCTGGGCGTACAGCCGCCCGACGCCGATCTTGGATCGCTGGTGCGCGAGAATATTTCGGGGCTGGGCGAAGGCGCGCTCGCCATCCTCGCCCCCGCCGTGGCTATCGCCACGCTGACCGTGGGAGTAAACCTGCTGATCGATGCGCTGCCCGGTCAGGGGAAGCGTGTATGAGCGAGACCATCCATGTCGAGGTGAAAGACCTGACCGTCACCGCGCGCAATGCGGCGGGCGAGACATTTCCCATCGTCAGCGGCATCGATTTCGCGCTGAAGCGCGGCGAAGTGCTGGCGCTGATCGGGGAATCCGGGTCGGGCAAGACCACCATCGCGCTGACGCTGCTGGGCCATGCCCGGCCGGGCGCGACAATTGCGGGTGGCAGCATCCGCGTGGGCGACGCCGACATTCGTGCGCTCGACGCCAAGGGGCTTGCCAGCCTGCGCGGCAACCGCATCGCCTATATCGCGCAGAGCGCCGCGTCCGCCTTCAACCCGTCGCGCACCATCATGGATCAGGTTGTGGAACCGGCGCTGATCCACGGCCTGATGTCGCGCGCACAGGCCGAGACGAAAGCGGTTGAGCTGTTCCGCGCGCTCGCCCTGCCCTTCCCCGACACGATCGGGTCGCGCTACCCGCATCAATTGTCGGGCGGGCAGTTGCAGCGGCTGATGGCGGCGATGGCGCTGATCACCGATCCCGAACTGGTCATCCTGGACGAGCCGACCACCGCGCTGGACGTCACCACCCAGATCGAGGTGCTGCGCGCGTTCAAGGCAGTAGTGCTGGAGCGCGGGGCGACCGCCATCTACGTCTCGCACGACCTGGCAGTGGTGGCGCAGATGGCGGACCAGATCGTCGTGCTCAGTCAGGGGCGCATCCGCGAGGCGGGCGAGGCGGCCCAGATATTGCACGCGCCGACCGACGATTATACCCGAACGCTGATGGCCGCCGCGCGCCCGGCGATCCGGCCGACGCCCGCGAAGGCCAACCTGCCCTCCGCGCCGCTGCTGGAGATCCGGGGCATGACGGCGGGCTATGGCAAGATCAGCAAGGATGGACGGCCGCGCGTGCCGGTGCTGCGTGATATCAACCTGACGATCGAGCGCGGCGCGACGCTGGGGGTGATCGGCGAGTCCGGATCGGGCAAATCCACTATCGCGCGGGTCATTGCCGGGCTGTTGCCGCCCGCGAGCGGACAGGTGCTGCTGGACGGCGAACCGTTGCCGCCGGGTCTGGCCGGGCGCAGCCGCGAGCAGTTCCGCCGGGTGCAACTGGTGTTCCAGAATGCCGACACGGCGCTCAATCCCGCGCATAGCGTGGGGCAGATATTGGAGCGGCCGCTGGCCTTCTATCACGGCCTCAAGGGCAATGCCGCACACATGCGGGTGCTGGAGCTGCTCGATCTGATCCGCCTGCCTGCGAGCCTCATCGACCGCAATATCGGGGGTCTTTCCGGGGGCCAGAAGCAGCGCGTCAATCTGGCCCGCGCACTGGCCGCCGACCCGCAACTGATCCTGTGTGATGAGGTGACGTCGGCGCTGGATACGGTGGTGGGTGCGGCGATCCTCGACCTTATGGCGGAGCTGCGACGGGAACTGGGGATCGCGACCATGTTCATCAGCCATGATATTTCGACCGTGCGGGCGATCTGCGACGATATTCTTGTCCTCTATGCCGGGACGATGGTCGAGATGGGGCCGCGCGCGGCTTTTCAGGCGGCGCCCTTCCACCCCTATACCGACCTGCTGATCGGGTCGGTGCCGGAAATGCGCGCGGGCTGGCTGGAGGAAAGCCATGCCGGACAGTCGCCACCGCCGATCGGCATGGCCGGGGATCATCCCGACCTCTGCCGCTTCCTGCCCCGTTGCGCTGTGCGCGTGAATGGGCTTTGCAACACCACCCCGCCACCCCGCCATCCGCTGGATAAAGGATCGGCCGGGGTCAGCCGCATATTGTGCCACCATGGAGATGAAGGTTTGATCGCGTCATGAGCCGGTTCGTTCGACTGGGCGAAACCGATCGCCCATCTGTGACCCTATATGTCGACGGCCGGCCGGTCGAAGCATTGGAGGGCGATACGCTGATGGTCGCGCTGCTCGCCAGCGGCGGCACGCTGCGCCAGAGTGAGTTCGGGCCGGAGAAGCGGGCGGGATTCTGCCTGATGGGCGCGTGCCAGGATTGCTGGGTCTGGACCGAAAATGGCGACCGGTTGCGCGCCTGCTCCACATTGGCGGCACCCGGCCAGCGGATCGTCACCAGCCAGCCGGAGGCGTCATGGCCCAGCCACGGATAATCATCGTCGGCGCGGGACCGGCTGGCACGCGCGCAGCGCAGGCCTGCGTGGAGGCAGGACTACGGCCCGTGGTCATCGACGAGGGACGGCGTGACGGAGGACAGATCTATCGGCGACAGCCCGATCATTTCACCAGGTCCTATGCCAAGCTCTACGGCACCGAAGCAGGGCGGGCGCAGGCAGTGCATGGCGCGTTCGATATGATCCGGGACCGCATCGACTATCGGCCCGAAACGCTGGTGTGGAACATTGCGGGCCGCCATGTCTGGACAGCGAGAGCGACGGGTCAGGACGCTCTGCCGTTCGATGCGCTGCTGCTCTGCACCGGGGCGACCGATCGGCTGATGCCGATCAAGGGCTGGAACTTCGCGGGCGCCTATAGCCTGGGCGGCGCGCAGGTGGCGCTCAAGTCGCAAGCCGTGTCGATCGGGCACAGGGTCGTGTTCATGGGGTCGGGACCGCTGCTCTATCTGGTCGCCAGCCAATATGTGGAAGCGGGCGCAAATGTCGCGGCGGTGCTGGACACATCGCCCTTCTCCACGCGGATAAGGGCCTTGCCGGACCTGCTGGCGATGCCGTCGGTACTGTGGAACGGGGTGAAGCTGACGCAGGCGCTGAAGCGAGCGGGCGTGGCGATGCATCATGGCGTGACGCCGGTGGAGATCATAGGCGATCCCGAAACGGGAGTCAGCGGTCTTCGATTCCGCGATGGCAGAGGCACGGAACGAGACATTGCCTGCGATGCGGTGGCGATGGGCTATCATCTGCGGCCCGAAACGCAGTTGGCCGATCTGGCGCGTTGCGCCTTCTCCTTCGATCCCCTCACCCGGCAATGGCTGCCCGACCGCGACGGCGACGGGCGCGCGAGTGTCGAAGGCATCTATCTGGCGGGCGACGGCGCCAAGATATTGGGCGCGCGGTCGGCCGAAGCGAGTGGGAAGTTGGCGGCGCTGGCGGCCCTGGACGATCTGGGCCTGCCGGCAAACAAGGGCGAGATGACGGCGTTGCGCGGCGATGTCGCGACTTATGCGAAGTTCGCGCGCGGGCTGGCCACGGCTTTCCCCTGGCCGGTCAAACAGGCTGCCGATCTGCCCGACGAGGCGATCTTGTGCCGCTGCGAGGGCGTGACGGCGGGCGACCTGCGTGGCGTTATGCGCGAAACGGGCGCGCAGGAAGCGAACCGGGCCAAGGCGTTCAGCCGGGTCGGCATGGGCCGCTGCCAGGGGCGCTATTGCGGCCTGGCCGCCGCAGAGCTGATCGCGGCGGAAGCCGGCATCCCGGTCGAACAGGTCGGGCGTTTGCGCGGACAGGCGCCGGTCAAGCCGCTGACCATCGCGATCGGAGAAGAAGAATGAGCGGCGCGAGCGACGTCATCATCGTGGGCGGCGGGCTGATGGGATCGTCGGCCGCCTTGTTCCTGCGCGGTCATGGGCTGTCGGTCACTTTGCTGGAAACCGATCTGATCGGGCGGCAGGCGAGCGGCACCAATTTCGGCAATGTGCGCCGTCAGGGGCGGCCGTTCCATCAACTCCCGCTCGCCAATCGCGCCATCGCCATCTGGCGCAAGTCGCGCGAATTGCTGGGCGCGGAGGTCGAATATCTCCAGTCGGGGCATATCCGTGTCTGCTATCGCGAGCGGCCCGAACTGGTCGGCGCGATGGAGGATTATGCCGAAAAGGCACGACTGGAAGGGCTGGATCTCGAACTGCTGAGCGGCAATGCGCTGCGCAGCAAATTCCCCTTCTTCGGGCCGGACGTGTTGGCCGGTTCCTATTCGGCGCTGGATGGCCACGCCAATCCGCGCCTAGCCGCCCCTGCCTTCGCCCGTGCCGCGCAGAAACTAGGCGCGGTGGTGCATGAGAATACGAAGATCGTCGACGCGCAGAAGCTGGGCGAGGATTTCGTTGTCACGGCGGCGGACGGGCGGACTTTCCGCGCGCCAATCCTGCTGGTGACGGCGGGCGCGTGGGGCAATACGCTGTCCTCGCAATTCGGCGAACCGGTGCCGATCATCCCGCGCGGCCCGAATATGAGCGTCACCGAGCCGGTGCCCTATGCGATCCATCCCGCCGTCGGCGTGATGACGCCGCTGGAGGAGGAAACGGTCTATTTCCGCCAGGTGGCGCGCGGTAATATCGTGCTGGGCGGCAGCACGCGTGGGCCGTCCTTCCCCGACCAGTATCGCGCCTATGTCGAACCGCAAAATACGCTGAGCCAGTTGAAGCAGATCCGCCGGCTCGCGCCGCAACTGGGCAAGCTCAACATCATCCGCGTCTGGTCCGGGATCGAGGGATATATGCCCGACAGCCAGCCGGTCATGGGACCGAGCGCCACAACCAGCGGGCTTTATTATGCGTTCGGCTTTTCAGGATCGGGCTTCCAGATCGGGCCAGGCGTGGGCGAGACGATGGCGGAAATCATCGCCAAGAGCGCGACGGATATCCCGATGGAACCGTACAGGATCGGACGGTTTGCTGACCAGCAATAAAGTGAAGATTCATCGGGACGGAGGCCATCGGCGCGCCGCATGGAGCAAACGCAAAATGCGTATTTCGCTCTCGGCCACATCATAGACCAATATATAATTGCGGTGCGCCACCAGTTCACGTGTCCCCGCGACCCGCCCCGGCCGGCCCATGGCAGGATGATCGGCCAGGGAGGGCCTTTTCCGAGAACAGACCATCGAGCCTGAGCGCGGCGCGAGGATTGCGTGCTTCGACATAGTCATAGATGGCGTCGCGGTCGGCGACCGCCTCCGCCGTCCAGCGCAGTCTCATTCTCCGCTATCGATCTTCCGCAGGGTGGCGGCCCGTCGCGCGGCGAAATGCGCCTCGACATCTTCCCCGGAGGTCATCGCACCGTCCTGTGCGGACACGCGCCCGGCTTCGACTTGACGTCGGAACCAGGCGTCATGAGAATCTTCCAGTTGATCGTGTCGCACAACGTCGCGCATGAAATCGCGCAACAACTGAGCACCGGACCGATCTCGCGCCTTGGCGACGCGCGCAAACTGGCTCTTCAACTGTTCGTCGACGCGAAAGGTAAATGTTGCCTCATTCACGGCGTCATCATTCCATGTTTTGCCAACAAAGTGCAATGTAACACATGGAATGATGACGCCAAAGGATCAAAATTCGATCAGCGCCGTCTTGGTCTTGAGGTTCGCCATATAGGCTTCGCGGCCCAGATCCTTGCCGATGCCCGATTGTTTATAGCCGCCCGTCGGCAGGATGAAGTCGTTGCTACGACCATAGCGGTTGACCCAGATCGTGCCCGCCTCCAGTGCGCGGGTGGCGCGGAGCGCCTTGGCCACGTCGCCGGTATGGACGCCTGCGGCCAGGCCATAGTCGCTGTCATTGGCCAGCGTATAGGCCTCCGCCTCATCGGTGAAGGTCTGGACGGTCAGCACGGGACCGAAAACCTCACCCTGCACCACCTCGCTCTTCTGATCGACATTCGCGAGCAGGGTCGGCGCGAAATAGCTGCCTTCCTGCGGCGCAGTGGCCCGGCCGCCGCCCGCCAGCAGTTCGGCACCGTCCGCCACCGCGCGCTTGACGATGCCTTCCATGCGATCGAGCTGACCTTCGGAAATGATCGGACCCAGCGTCGTGTCGCTGCGCCAGGTCGGCCCCGCCTTGTGCGCGGCGAAGGCGGACAGGATGCGGTCGATCACCTGGTCGGCGACCTTATCCTGCACCAGCAGCCGCGATCCGGCGACGCAGACCTGCCCGGCGTTGAGCGTGATAGCGCGCGCGACCAAGGCCGCCGCCTTGTCGATCCCAGCATCGGCGAAGACGATCTGCGGACTCTTGCCGCCCAGTTCCAGTGTGACCGGCTTCGGCCCGGTCTGCGCGCAGGCCGCCATGATCGCAGCTCCGGTACAGGTCGAGCCAGTGAAGGTGACTTTCGCTACTTCGGGACGACGCACCAGCGGATCGCCGACCGATCGGCCATCCCCCTGCACAATGTTGAAAACGCCAGCGGGCAGCCCCGCCTCGATCGCCAGTTCAGCCAGGCGCACGATGCTGAAGGGCGTCATTTCCGAGGGCTTCAATACCACCGAATTGCCCGCCGCGATGGCGGGTGCGATCTTCCAGCCGGCCATGACCAGCGGCAGGTTCCACGGCGCGATCGCCGCGACCACGCCATAGGGTTCGGCGATGGTGAAGCCGAGCTTGTCGGGCGTGGTGGCCGCGACTTCGCCGCCGACCTTGTCGGCCCACTCCGCGAAGAAGCGGATCGTTTCGGCGGTATAGCTCAGATCCCAGGCATTGATTTCGTTGATCGTCCGGGTCGAACCCAGCGCTTCCAGCGGCGCGAGTTGAGCGGCATCCGCCTCGATCAGGTCAGCCCAGCGACGCAGCACCTTCATCCGCCCGCGCGGGTCGGCCTGCGCCCAGCCGCTGCCCTTGTAGGCGGCCTGCGCATTTTCAACCGCCTGGGCAAGCTGGTCCGCGTCCACACTGTCGAGATCCGCCTGCACCCGACCGTCCGAAGGACGGCGGACGGCGATCGCCGCGCCGCGCCCTTCCACCCGGCGGCCGCCGATGAAATTATTCGCCTGCGCCACGCTGATCTGATCGGGGTCGAAACCGGTCACGGCCCTTGTCTCCTTATTCGGACTTCGCGGCAGAATAGGCGTGCACGACGGCATTTGTGGCGATTGCACAGGAAAATCCGCGCGATATTCTTCCAAAAACAGGACGAAGGCAGCAGCCAATGCTTGGCGCGGCCCCCTAATGTCCGGCTACCGATTCCGACCAACCCTTTCCGCCAAGGAGCAAGACGCATGGCGACAGGCATAGAGGCGATGGTGACCCTGCGGCGCATGACCGTCGAGGACCTCACCGCCGCCCATGGACTTTCCAGCGAGCAGAAATGGCCCCACCGTATCGAGGATTGGGAGATGCTGCTGAGCATGGGCTTCGGCTATGTCGCCGAGCGTGATGGCCCAGATCATCAAAAGCCAGATCATCAAAAGGAGGTGATCGGCACGGCCATGGCGTGGCTCTATGGCACGGATGCCGCAACGCTGGGCATGGTGATCGTGTCACCTCAGGCCCAGGGCATGGGCGTCGGCCGCCGGCTGATGGATGCGGTGCTGGGCGATCTGGACGGGCGCACCGTGTTGCTCAACGCCACCGACGAAGGCGCGCCGCTCTATCGCAAGCTGGGTTTCATGCCCGTAGGCCCGGTGTTCCAGCATCAAGGCGCGGCGTTTGCCGTCCCGATGGCCGAGTTGATCCCCGACGAACGGGTCCGGCCGCTGGGCAGCAAGGATATGGCGACGCTGCGCGATCTGGCGCAACGCGCCACCGGCATGAATCGCGACGCTCTGCTCGACGCGCTCGTCCCGGGCGCCCAGGGCGTGGTGTTGACGCGCCGCAACGAGCCGGTGGGCTTCGCGCTCTTCCGCCGCTTCGGGCGAGGCTATGTGGTGGGACCGACCATCGCCCCGGATACAGGCGGGGCGCGGGCGCTGATCTCCCACTGGCTGGGGTCCAATGCGGGCATGTTCTGCCGGCTCGACGTGCCGGAAGAAAGTGAGCTGTCGACCTGGCTCGATGCGCTGGGCCTGCCCTGTGTAGGTCGGGTGATGCGCATGGTGCGCGGCCCGATGCCCAAGGCTGACCCAACCGTCACCACCTTTTCCCTCACCACGCAGGCGCTCGGATGACCCTTTCGCTCACCAATCCCGCTCTCTTCATCGAACAGGCCTTCATCGGCGGCCAATGGACCGGCGTCGCGTCCGGCGCCTGCGTTCCGGTCGACAACCCCGCCACCGGTGCGATTATCGGCACCGTGCCCGATTGCGGCGAGGCCGAGACGCAGGCCGCCATTACTGCGGCCGAGGCCGCCTGGCCGGCGTGGCGCGCGAAGACCGCCGGCGAACGCGCAGCGCTGCTGGAGCGATGGCACGCTTTGGTGCTGGAGAATATCGCAGACCTTGGCCGCATCATGACCGCGGAACAGGGCAAGCCGATCGCGGAGGCCGAAGGCGAAATCCGTTATGCGGCGAGCTTCATCAAATGGTTCGCCGAAGAAGCCCGCCGCATCGACGGCGGCATCATCCCCGCACCCGAAGCCAATCGTCGCATCCTGCTGATGAAGGAACCGGTCGGCGTGTCCGCGGCGATCACGCCGTGGAACTTCCCGGCGGCGATGATCACCCGCAAATGCGCGCCCGCTTTGGCGGCAGGATGTCCGGTGGTCGTGAAGCCGTCCGAACTCACCCCATTTTCCGCGCTGGCGCTGGCGAAGCTGGCGGAGCAGGCGGGTTTCCCCGCAGGGGTGTTCAACGTCGTCACCGGTATGCCGGCCGCGATCGGCGGGGCGCTGACCGCCAGTCCGGTAGTGCGCAAATTGTCCTTCACCGGATCGACGCGGGTGGGATCGCTGCTGATGCGGCAATGCGCCGATACGGTGAAGCGGGTGAGTTTCGAACTGGGCGGCAATGCGCCGCTGATCGTGTTCGACGACGCCGATATCGACATCGCCGTCGCCAGCGCGATGGTCAGCAAGTTCCGCAATGCGGGCCAGACCTGCGTCTGCGCGAACCGCATCCTGGTGCAGGACGGCGTGTATGACGCCTTTGCCGAGAAGCTGGCCAAGGCGGTCGCCGCGCTCCGGGTCGCGCCGGGTGACCAGGCGGGCAGCACGATCGGTCCGCTCATCAACGCCGCCGCCGCCGACAAGGTGAAGGCGCATATCGACGACGCGCTGGCGCATGGCGCGACGCTGTTCGCCCAGGCGCCCGAAGGCACCACCGGCGAGCGTTTCGCGACGCCTGTCATCCTGACCGGCGCGACCCGCGACATGCGGCTGGCGGAGGAGGAGACGTTCGGCCCGGTCGCGCCGCTGTTCCGCTTCACCCATGAAGAGGAAGGCATCGAACTCGCCAACGCCACCAGCTATGGCCTGGCCAGCTATTTCTATACCGAGAATCTCCACCGCGCCTTCCGCGTGGCGGAGCGGCTGGAGGCGGGCATGGTCGCGCTCAACAGCGGATCGATCGCGATGGAGGTCGCACCGTTCGGCGGGGTCAAGATGTCGGGTCTGGGCCGCGAAGGCGCCCATGCGGGAATCGAGGAATATCTGGAGACCAAGGCGTTCCATATTGCGGGGCTGAAACTTTAATCCCCTCTACCTCCATTCGGGCTGAGCCTGTCGAAGCCTCGTTCTTGTTCTTGAAGTGAAGTGCAGCCCTTCGACAGGCTCAGGGCGAACGGGAGTAAATTATGTCCGCCACCAACCGCGCCTACAATATCTCCGTCATCCCCGGCGATGGCATCGGCAAGGAAGTCATGCCCGAAGGCATCCGCGTGCTGGAGCGCGCGGCGAGCCTCTATGGCTTCACCATCGAGCAGACATGGCAGGATTTCGCCTGCTGCGATTATTATGCCAAACATGGCCAGATGATGCCCGACGATTGGAAGGCGCGGATCGGCAATCCCGATGCGATCTTCTTCGGCGCGGTCGGCTGGCCCGACACGGTGCCCGATCATATCTCGCTATGGGGATCGCTGCTCCAGTTCCGACGCGAATATGATCAATATGTCAATCTGCGCCCCGTCCGCCTGATGCCAGGCGTCCCCTGCCCGCTGGTCGGGCGCGAGCCGGGCGACATCGATTTCTGGGTGGTGCGCGAGAATACGGAAGGGGAATATAGCTCCGTCGGCGGCAAGATGTTCCCCGGCACCCCGCGCGAGGTGGTGATCCAGGAAACGGTGATGACCCGCCACGGCACCGACCGCGTGCTGCGCTATGCGTTCGAGCTGGCGGCGGCGCGCGAGCGCAAGCATGTCACGTCCGCCACCAAGTCCAACGGCATCGCCATCACCATGCCCTGGTGGGACGAGCGGGTGGAGGAGATGGCGAAACATTATCCCACCGTCACCCATGACAAATATCATATCGACATATTGACCGCGCAGTTCGTGCTGAACCCGGACCGGTTCGACGTGGTGGTGGCGTCCAACCTGTTCGGCGACATCCTGTCCGATCTCGGCCCAGCCTGCACCGGCACGATCGGGGTTGCGCCGTCGGGCAATATCAACCCGGACCGCACCGCGCCCTCACTGTTCGAGCCGGTGCATGGTTCCGCCCCCGACATTGCGGGCAAGGGGATTGCGAACCCGGTCGGCCAGATATGGTCGGCGGCGATGATGCTGGAGCATCTGGGCGAGGCGGACGCCGCCGCCGCGATCATGCGCGCGGTCGAAACCGTGCTGGCGGAGCCGGGCCTGCGCACCGGCGACCTGAAGGGCAAGGCAAGCACCATCGAATGCGGCAAGGCGATCGCCAACGCGCTGGCGTGAAATAGGAAATCATACGCTTAACTTCGCACATTTCCTGCTGAATCAGACATTTTGTTGCGCTGGCCTGATCCTATCGGAAAGTGTCCCAGCGATAGAGAGAGGGGCGTCCCGGATGGGGCGGCCTTCTCCTTTTCCATACCATATCCGGCCGCCTGTAGGACAGCGGCATATTATGCTGCGATGCTTTGCGATTAAGCGCGGGGACGGTCGCCATGTGTCCCATATCGGGCTTTCGCTCTGCCGCATGAGACTAGGCTAATCGTAAGACCCACAATGGCGAGCCTGCTGATGACTCTGCAATCCAACCGGTCCTTGCTGGACATCGACCGCGACCACCTGATCCACCCCGTCACCTCCTTCCGTGGGCATGAGGCGCATGGCGCGCTGCTGCTGGAAAGCGGCAAGGGCATGTGGCTGAAGGATATGGACGGCAAGGAATTGCTGGACGCCTTTGCCGGCCTGTGGTGCGTCAATGTCGGCTATGGCCAGGACAGCATCGTCGAGGCGGCGGCCGAGCAGATGCGCCGCCTGCCCTACGCCACCGGCTATTTCCATTTCGGCAGCGAGCCGGCGGTCAGGCTGGCGCAACGCCTGGTCGATATCAGCCCGGAGGGGCTGGATCATGTCTATTTCACCCTGGGTGGGTCGGACGCGGTGGACAGCGCGATCCGCTATATCACCCATTATTATAACGCGATCGGCAAGCCGGCGAAGAAGCAGTGCATCGCCCTGGAGCGGGGCTATCATGGGTCCAGCACGACAGGCGCGGGCCTGACGGCGCTCGCCAATTTCCATCGCGGCTTCGACCTGCCGCTGCGCTGGCAGCATCATATCGCGTCACCCTACCCCTATCGCAGCGATCTGGAGGGGGATGACGCCGCGATCATCGCCCGGTCGGTGCAGGAGTTGAAGGACAAGGTGGCGGAACTGGGCGCGGACAATGTCGCCACCTTCTTCTGCGAACCGATCCAGGGTTCAGGCGGCGTGATCGTGCCGCCGGTCGGTTGGCTCAAGGCCATGCGCGAGGCCTGCACCGAACTGGACATATTGTTCGTGACGGATGAGGTCATCACCGGCTTCGGCCGCACCGGGCCGATGTTCGCCTGTGACGCGGAAGATGTCACGCCCGACCTCATGACCCTCGCCAAGGGGCTGACCGCCGGCTATGTGCCGATGGGCGCGCTACTGATGTCGGACAAGATATATCAGGGCATCGCCAATGGCGCGGCGCCGGACATCGCGATCGGCCATGGCGCCACCTATTCGGGCCATCCGGTCAGCGCGGCGGTGGGGCTGGAAGTGCTGCGCCTCTATACCGAGGGCGGCATATTGGCGAACGGGCAGAAGGTCGCCGCGCGCTTCGACACCGGGATGGCGGGCATTGCCGACCATCCGATGGTCGGCGACACGCGCGGACGCGGCCTGCTGGGCGCGATCGAACTGGTCGCGGACAAGGGCAGCAAGGCGCGGTTCAACCCCGCGCTGAAACTGGCCGATCGGCTGTTCGCCAAGGGATATGAGAATGGCGTCATTTTCCGCGCCTTTGCCGACAATATCATCGGGCTTGCGCCGGCGCTCTGCGCGTCCGATGAAGAGATGGACATGATCTTCGCCCGCATCCGCAAAACGCTCGACGACCTGCTCGAAGAGGCGGATATTCGCGCGGCGATAGGATAATATATAAAGGGGAAGCAGGGATATGTTGGGCGGACCCAGACTGGACAGGATCGACCTCAAGATACTGACGCAGCTTCAGCTATCGGGCCGCATCACCAATGTCGAGCTGGCCGATGCGGTCGGCCTGTCCCCCAGCCCCTGCCTCACCCGCGTCAAGCGGCTGGAGAAGGCGGGCTACATCACCGGCTATGGCGCGCATATCAACCTGCACAAGCTGGGCGAATATCTGACCGTCTTTACCGAAGTGACGCTGACCGAGCATCGGGCGGGGGACTTTTCCCGGTTCGAGACGCGCATCCGCAAGCTGGACGAAATCGTCGAATGCCATCTGGTCAGCGGCGGATACGACTATCTGCTGAAATTCGTGACGCGCGGCGTGGCGCATTATCAGTCGATCATCGAAGGGATGCTGGAAAGCGATTACGGTATCGAGAAATATTTCAGCTACGTCGTCATCAAGTCACCCTTCATCAAGCATCATTATCCGATCCAGCACCTGTTCGGCGAGCAGCGATAGGGTTTGATGAGGATGCTCCCCGGCGAAGGCCGGGGTCCAGACTGTGATAGAGGGACAAGTTCGAACTATGACCGACATTGCCGACCTGATCGAGCCGCTCGTCGCGTTCCGCCGCGACATCCATGCGCATCCCGAGCTTGGTTTCTGCGAGCATCGCACCGCCGGGCGCATCGCCGAGCAACTCCGCGCGCTGGGGCTGGAGGTGCATGAGGGGATCGGCAGGACCGGCGTCGTCGGCGTCCTGAGCAACGGCACGTCCGGCCGCAGCATCGGATTGCGCGCGGACATGGATGCGCTGCCGATCCATGAGCAGACCAACCTGCCCTATGCCAGCAAGACGCCGGGCAGCTTCCATGGATGCGGCCATGACGGCCATGTCGCGATGCTGCTGGGCGCGGCGCAGCATTTGGCGCGGACGCGGAACTTCGATGGGACGGTGAACTTCTTCTTCCAGCCCGCCGAGGAAGGCCAGGGCGGCGCGCGGGAGATGGTCAATGAGGGACTGTTCGAACGCTTCCCATGCGACCGCGTGTTCGGCCTACACAACTGGCCCGACCTGCCCGCCGGTACGATCGCCACGCGACCCGGCCCGATCATGGGGGCGGCCGACAAGTTCGAGATCCGCCTGGAAGGGCGCGGCGGTCATGCCGCGATCCCGCAGGATACGCCGGACGCCATTCTTGCTGCAGCGTCATTGGTGCAGCAATTGAACGCCATCGTGTCGCGCCGGATCGCGCCGACCGCGTCGGCCGTGCTGTCGATCACCCAGATCCATGGCGGGCATACGCATAATGTGATCCCGGAAGTGGTGACGATTTCCGGGACGGTGCGCACGTTCGATCCCGCCGTGCAGGACCGGATCGAGGCGTCGATCCGGCAGGTAGCGGCGGGTGTCGCGCAAGCGGGCGACCTGACCGCGACGGTCGATTATCAGCGTTACTATCCCGCGACGATCAACGATGCGGAGGCCGCGCAGGAAGCGCTGGACGCCGCGGCAACCGTGGGCGAAGCAAAGCTGGCGCCCGATCCCGCTTTCACGTCGGAGGATTTCGCCTTCATGCTGCAGGCGTGCAAGGGCGCCTATATCTGGTTGGGCCAGGCGAAGGCCGAAGGGTCGGCGCCGCTGCACAATCCGCATTATGACTTCAACGACGATGTGCTGGGGATTGGCATACGCCTGCATGTCGCGCTGGCCGAGCGGCATCTGGGCTGAAGAACGACCACCGTCAGAACCAGAACCGGATGCCCATCACCAGGCTGGTGGCCGACGCCCCCTCTCCTGCGGCACGGGCATAGCGGGCGGTATCGCCCAGCTTGCGTTCCCAGTTGACGCCGACATAGGGAGCGAACTCGCGGGCGAACTCGTAGCGCAGGCGCAAGCCCAGTTCGATGTCGGAGACGCCCGAGCCGATCCCGAGTTCGGGCACATCCTGCGCGGCGATGTTCACTTCGGCGGCGGGTTGCAGGATCAGGCGCTGCGTCAGGCGCTGGTCATAGCTGCCCTCGACGCGCAGATGGGCATCGCCCTTGTCGGAGAGGAAGGCCTGGGCCTCCAGTTCGAACCAATAAGGGGCGAGGCCTTCGATACCGATGGTGGCGTAAGTGCGCTGCGGCTGGGGGCGGAAATCCTGGCGTACGCCGGCGACGATGTTCCACCACGGGTCGATGGCGCGGCTGTAGAGCGCCTGGAGTTCGGCGCTTTCGAGGCGACCGCCAACGTCCCCCTCCCCTTCCGACTTGATCGCGAGGCGGTTGATATCGCCGCCGATCCAGCCTTCGCCCTCCCAATGATAGCCGTCCCCACCCTTTTGGGCGCGATATTCGAGGCGGTCGATCATGAGCTGGGAGAAAGTCATGCCGCCGCTTTCCTTGAGCATCGCGGCGCGGGCGCGGGCCATGACGGCGGGATCGTAAAAAACCTCGGCGGCATGGTCGGTGGGGACGAGTGGGGCGACGCCCTGCGGAATGGCATCGTCGGTCGCGGGCGCGCCGTGGCCGGCATGGGGATCGACGGGCTGCTCCGGCGACGGGACTTCCTGTGCCGGCGGCATCTGGTGCGCGCCATGATCCATCTGGCTATGGTCCATCGTCTGCGCCAATGCGGGCGGGACGGTCGTGAGGATCAGCGCTGCGGCGCAGATCAAGCGCTTCATGCCACCTCTCCTTCGCGGCGCACGGTCACGACGCGCATCATCCCGGCGTGCATGTGCATCAGCATGTGGCAGTGAAAGGCCCAGTCGCCCAGCGCATCGGCGGTCAGGTCGAAGCTGATCCTGCCGCCGGGCAGGACGTTCACCGTATGCTTGCGCGGATTATGGTCGGCATCCCCGGTCACGAGTTGGAAGAAATGGCCGTGGATATGGATGGGGTGCGGCATCATCGTGTCGTTGATGAGGTTCACGCGCACGCGCTCCATATGGCGGAACGGGATCGGATCGGCGCCGTCCGACAGCTTCACCCCGTCGAAGGACCACATATAGCGTTCCATATTGGCGGTCAGATGGATGTCGAGCGTGCGCGTGGGCGTGCGGGTGTCGCCATTGGGTTCGAGCGACCGCAGGTCGGCATAGGTGAGGACGCGATGGTCCACATCCTCAAGGCCCGTGGGCCGGTCGGCGGTACGATCCGCCGGCATGGGAGAGAGGGTCGCGACGCCCGGCCCCATCGGCACGTTCGGCGCGACGGAAGGATCGAGCATCTTCATGCTATGGCCCGACATGCTGTCATTGGCGGGCTGGCTCAAATCGATGACGCCCCCCTGCCCCATATCCATGCCAGACATGTCCATCCCCATATCCTTCATCGTCAGCAGCGGGCGCTGACGCAGTTCGGGAATGGGCGCGGCCATGCCGATCTGCGGCGCGAGCGTCGCGCGGACCAGGCCGGAACGGTCGATGGCTTCGGCGATCAGGCCATAGGGCTTCGCCTCGGTCGGCTGGACGATGATGTCGTAGGTTTCGGCGATGCCGATCTGGAACTCGTCGGTTTCGACCGGCTGGACATGCTGGCCGTCGCACTGGACCACGGTCATGGGGAGGCCGGGCAGGCGGACGTTGAAATTGGTCATGGCCGAGGCGTTGACGATGCGCAGGCGAACGCGCTCGCCGGGGGTGAACAGGCCGGTCCAGTTTTCCGCCGTGCCATGGCCGTTCACCAGGAAGCTGTAGGTGGAGCCGGTGACGTCCGAAATGTCGGTGGGGTCCATCCGCATCTTGCCCCAGTCCTTCCGGTCCCTGGCGCTCTGGTCCTTGCCCTTGAGCAGGCTGGCCAGCGTCTGGCGCTGCATATTATAATAGCCGCCCGACTGCTTGAGGCGTTTCAGCAGCACATGGGGATGAACCGGACTCCAGTCGGCGAGCACGATGACATGCTCACGATCGCTAACCACCGGATCGGGACCGGCGGGGTCGATCACGATCGGGCCATAATGGCCCATCGCCTCCTGCATTCCGGAATGGCTGTGATACCAGTAGGTGCCCGACTGGCGGATCGGAAATTCATAGGTGAAGGTTTCCTGCGGGCGGATGCCGGGGAAGCTGATGCCCGGTACGCCGTCCATCTGGAAGGGGACGATCAGGCCGTGCCAGTGGATCGACGTGTCTTCTTTCAGGTTGTTGGTGACGGCGAGGCGGACAGTCTGCCCTTCCCGCAGGCGGATGAGCGGCGCGGGGACGGTGCCGTTGATGGTGATCGCATGGGCCGATCGACCGCCGGTGCCGAAATGGCTTGTCCCCACGGTCAGCGCGATATTATCGCCAGAAAGCACGCCAGGCGCGGGGCGCAGGCCGGGCGTGCCGCTACGCGCCCAGGCGGGAAAGGCCTGGGCCAGGCCGAGGGCGGCGGCGCTTTTGAAGAGGGTGCGGCGATTGAGGGACAATATCGTCATGCCCCATCATACGCGAGCGGGCGGCCAATCCCTCAAAATTTCCGTCAATTTGGCGCGGGCGCGATAGAGGCGGGTTTCGACCGCCTTTTCGGTGACGCCCAGCACCTGCGCCGCTTCCGCCTGGTTCATCCCTTCGATCGCGCGGAGGAGCAGCACGTCCTTGAGGGTCACGGGCAATGACGCGATAGCGGCATTGATGCGGGCGATTTCACGGTTCGAATGCGCGGCCTCTTCGGGCGTGGCGTCGAGGGTCGCGATGTCGAGCGCATCGTCGATGGGCCTGGCGAAGGTGAAGAAACGACGAACCGCACGCCGCCGCGCCCAGTCGCGGCATTTGTTGAGCGCGATCCGCGCGATCCAGACGCGAAAAGGGCGCGATCCATCATAGCGGGCGAGCGCGGCGAAGGCGGCGACGAACGTCTCCTGCGTGATGTCGAGCGCTTCGTCGCTGTCACCGACATGGCTGCGCGCCAGCCGATAGACCGCATCGCGATGCCGCTGCATCAGCGCGCCATAGGCCGATTGCTGCCCCGCCAGCGCGCGGGCGGCGAGCGCACGATCGTCGGGGTCCGACCCGCTCACCTTATTGGGTTGACTGGGCAGGCTGGGTCAGCGCCTTGACGATGGCGGCGTCGAATTGCGACGCCTGATCCGGGCGCAACACACCGCGCATCGCAAAGATATGCTGGAGCGTTTCCTTCTGAAGCTGGCCCATCACATGATGCGAACGGTCGACGGCTTCGCTGACTTTCGGACCATAGCCATGTTCGGCGGCGATGGCGTCGGCCAGCCGTTGATTGTCCGCGCGCATTTCCGCCTCCAGCGCCTCGCGACGTGTGGCGAAGGCGGCCTCCAGGTCATGGATGCGCTGTTCCTGCGCCGCGTCGAGCGTCAGCCGCTGATGCAGCAGGGCATGGACTTCACTCTCCACCCGCGGCGCGGGGGCGAGCCAAATGCGCGCGACCAGCACCGCCGCCAGCGCTGCGGCAAAGGCGACCAGCGCGACGAGGAAATAGCGCCGGACGCTCATTGGCCGAGCAGGCGCGAAGGCGCATAGTCGGACATGCCGATCGGCACCGACGACGCCTGCGCCGGGGCGGCCGGCACGATGCTGCCCGCCCAGCCGATACCGATCGCCAGCACACCCGCGAGCATCAGGCTGCGCCGCGCGGTCGTCCGGTCGCGACGGTGGGCAAGGCCGCTCATGACGGCAGCGTTCATATCCTCCAGCCGTGCATCGGTGGGCATCCCCCGCACCGCGTCGAGCATCCGGTCCAGATCGGTCATCGCTTCAATCTCCATCCTCATGGCCCTATACGCGCATGACACGTCCACCCCTCGGAACAAGACGCGGAAAATTATGCGCATGGGATGAGGGGTCCGACAAGTCCATGCGTAAACGTTCCTGACCACCCTGATGGAGACACCGACATGACCCGTTATTTCCTGACCGCCGCCGCCGCTTTTGCGCTGGCCCTGCCCGGCGTGGCGAGTGCGCACAGCAAGCTCGTTTCGGCCAACCCGGCCGCCAATGCGACCATCGCCAAGCCGACCCGGCTGACGCTGACCTTTTCCGAAACCTTCCTGGCGCCGATGAGCGGCGTGGACCTGACGATGACCGGGATGCCGGGCATGGCCAGTCACGAACCGATGCCGATCAAGGGCTTCAAGACCAGCGTCGGCCCGGACGGCAAGACGCTGATCGTTACCTTGCCCCGCGCGCTGCCCGCCGGCAGCTATGACCTGAAATGGCATATCGTCGGCGCCGACCAGCACAAGATGGAAGGCGGCTACAGCTTCACGGTCAAGTAAGCCGCGATGACCGAGGGGGCTTTGATCGGCGCGCGCTTCGCGCTGATGCTGGACCTTGCCATGCTCATGGGCCTGCCGTTGTTCTGGTGGGCGATGGGCATGGCGGGGCAGCGATGGGTGCTGGCCGCGCTGGCCGCCATGGGCATGGCGCTGTCGGTGCTGTGGCTGATGGCGAGCGTGGCGGCGATGACCGGCACGCCGATCACTTCCCCCGATTGGGCGAGCGCCCGGATATTGCTGACGATGACGCCGATCGGGTCGGTGGCGGCGGTGCGCGGTGCGGCGTTGCTGGTCGCGCTGGGCGCGACCGCCTTGCCGCGCGGGGCGCGATGGGCGCTTGCGCCAGGCGCGATTGCCGCCGCGACATTGGCATGGACGGGTCATGCAGGGGCGACCGAAGATGGTGCCGGGTCGCTCCACCGTGCTGCCGATATCGCGCATATCTGGGTGGCGGCAGGATGGATCGGCGCGCTCGCGGTGCTGCTTCATGCCGTATCGAGGCTGCGCGCGAAGGACGATATGCCTCGCGTGGCGGCGATGCTGGCGCGCTTTTCGCTGATGGGGACGCTGATCGTCGCGACGCTGGTCGTGACCGGGGCGATCAACGCGATCATGATCGTGGGGCTGGCGCAATTGCCCGCGCTGGCCGGCAGCCGCTATGGCTGGCTGCTGGGCGCCAAGCTGGCGCTGTTCGGGCTGATGCTGGGGCTGGCGGCGGCCAATCGCTGGTGGCTGACCCCGGCTTTGGAAGCGGGCGGGACGCCGCAGCGCGCGATCGCACATCTGCGGCTGTCGCTGCTGGTGGAAACAAGCGCCGCCCTTGCCATCATCGGCCTTGTCGCCTGGCTGGGGACGCTCGATCCGATGGCTTAGAGTTTGTTTGAAAATGCGCAGAAGGGCGCATTTTCAGTACCGCACCAGCCCTCTCCCCCACCCGGCCACCCATAGAATACTGCCGTTGGGCGGCCGGGTGGGGGAGAGGGCCGGTGCCGCAATGCGCCGATAGGCGCATCCCAGACAGCCTCTTACACCGGGCGGTAGATGCAGTAGACCTTCTTCACGTCGACGCGGCTGTCCCAACTGCAACTGGCGCCCTGTTCGACCAGGAAGATGTCGCCCTTGTCGAACGTGCCTTCCACCCCGGCTTCATCGACGAAGGTGACGCTACCATCCAGTAGATACATGAGTTCGAAATGGCCGTAGCGCATGGCGCGGCGGTGATAGGGGGTCGAATCCCAGGTGCCGGCCATGAATTCACCATCCTCCGACTTCCAGTCGCTATGGTTGCGGCATTGGGGCGTCGAACCGACCAGCAGTTCGGCGAGCGGCGCGCCCGAGGGTTCGAGCGGGGCGTCGGCATCGACCGGAATGATCGCACCATCGCTCACCGGACCGCCGGTACGGCGGATGAAGAGAAGGCGGCTGTCGCTCTCCGCCGTCCAGGCGAAGGCCGCGCCGCTGCGCAGGACCAGGCTGTCGCCTTCGTTCAGCGTGACAGCGAGATCGCCCTGCGCGATGCGGACGGCGCCGGACGCCAGGATGACGAACTCGTCGGCGGGCATCGCATCGACCATGCCCGCGCCCTGTGGCAGGGCGATGAGGCCGGCGGTGATCGGCCCTTCCGCCAGCGGCAATTGCGCGCGTGTGGCAAGGAAGGGATCGCCCTCCCCGGCCCTGACGGCCGCACCGGCGGCCCAGGCGCGCAGATCGATGAAGCTGCGGGTCAAAGTCTCGTTCGTCATGGCGGCCTTTCCTGTTGGATCGGTCGCAGGATAATCCGCCCCGCACGGCACGATGCGCCGTTTGGCGCGGGATGGACCGTCAGACCTGCCGCAAGGCGTTGGCCGGACGGACGGAAAGCAGCGGGATCGACCCGGCAAGGCCGATGCCAAGCGTCAACAGCGCCCCCCCTGCCAGGGTCGCAAGCACGATCGGCCAGTCGGGCGCCCAGCCGAAATCGAAGACCTGGACGATTACGAACCATGCCGCCGCACTGCCCAACGCCAACGCGACCAGCGCCAGGATCGCGGCGAGCAGTCCATATTCGAGCGCCTGTCCACCCAATAATTGCGCCCTTGTCGCGCCCAGCGTCTTCAATATCACGCTGTCATAGCTGCGCGCCTGCCGCGATGCGGCGATGGCGCCAACCAGCACCGCGATACCGGCGAGGATCGCGACCGAGGCGGCGACCAGGATGGCGCGCGACATCTGGGTCAGGATGGTGCCGACCTGGTCGATCACCTCCCCCACCGCGATCACCGATACGCCGGGGAAGGCAGCAAGCAGGGCGCGAGTCATGGCGGCGTTGTGACGCGCATCCATGGTGATGGTCGCAGCGACGCTGTGCGGCGCCGATGCAAGGGTATGGGGCGGAAAGACCAGTATATAGTTGAAGCCCATCGTGTCCCAGTTGACCTTGCGCAGGGAAGCGATGCGCGCCTCTATCTCACGGCCGAGGATGGAAACGGTGAGCGTGTCGCCGACGCCGATGCCGAGCGTCTTCGCCGCTTCGGCGTCGAGCGAGACGAGTGGCGGACCCCGATAATCCTTCGGCCACCATTGGCCCGCGACCAGATCGCTGCCCTCCGGCAGGGTCGCGCTATAGGTGACGCCGCGCTCGCCACGCAGGAACCAGGCGCCTTCGGGCACATCCTTCAGGTCGGCGACGCGCTGGCCGTCATAGGCGGTGATCGTGCCGCGCAGGACGGGGACGATGTTGAGCTGGGCTTCGGGCGCCTGCGCCGCGACGATCTGCCGGAAACGGGCCTGCTGGGGCGCGGGGATGTCGAGCACGATCTGGGCGGGCGCCTTCTTCGGCACGACATTGCGGATTTCGGCGTCCAGGCTGGTTTCGATCCCGGCCAGCGTGACGAAGAGGGTGAGGGCAAGGCCCAGCGCCACAATGAGCGCGGCGGTCTGCGCGCCGGGGCGGTGGAGATTGGCGAGCGCCAGGCGCAGCAGCGGGCGGCGCGGACGGGGCAAGCGACGCGCAAGGCGGCTGACGGCGGCACCCAGACCAAGGAGCAACAGCAGCACCGCCGCCACCGCGCCCAGCACGGCGGCGGAGAAAAGCGGATCGCGCGCGGTCGAAAGCGCCAGCAGCACCAGCAGCGCTCCGGCGGCGGCCATGGCGGCGATGCTGCGCCGGTCGAGACCCGTGCGTGTTTCCACCGCGCCCCGGAAGATGGCCGCGGCGGGCTGCGTGCGCGCCTTCGCAAGCGGCGGGAAGGTGAAGAGGAAGGCGATGAGCAGGCCATAGGCGGCGCTCGCCAGCAGCGGCAAGGGATGGAGGCGGAAGCCAGGGCTGACCGGCAGCACGTCGCCGGCGATCGCCACCACCAGCGGCGGCAGCGCCGCACCGACGATCAGGCCCGCCGCAATGCCGAGCAGGGCGACCACGCCCACCTGCATCCGGTAGATGCGCGCAATGTCCGTGGAGGTCGCGCCCAGCACTTTCAACGTCGCGATGCCGCCGCGCTTGCCCGCCAGATAGGAGGCGACGCCGTTGCTGACGCCGATACCGGCGATCACCAGCGCGGCGAGGCCGATGAGCGATAGGAACTGGCCCATCCGTTCGATGAAGCGATTGGCGCCGGGCGCCGCGCGGTCCCGATCCTTGAAGGTCCAGCCTTCGTTCGCACGCGCCTTTTCCCAATCCTGCCGGACGATAACCGGATCATAGCGGGGCGAGAGCCGGATTCGATATTTGGTGGCATAGAGGCTGCCGGGTTGGATCAGACCCGTGCGGCGCAATCCTTCCATCGACACGATCGCCACCGGTCCCAGGGTGAAGCCCTCCCCCAGCCGGTCGGGTTCATCGGCGATGATGTCGCTGATGGTGAAGGTCGCAGCGCCATAGCGGAGCGGATCGCCGCGCCGGACCTGGAGCCGATCGGCCAAAGCCACGCCGATCAGGATATGGTCCGCATCCATCGGACGATAGACGCCGTCGCGCAGGGCGAGCGCACCATAGAGGGGATAGACGGCATCGACCCCCTTGAGTTCGGTCAGCACGGCGGGCGGCGCATCCCCCCTGCCCTGCCCCCCGCCCCGGCCGACACGCTGCGCCATGGCGCGCATCCGGATCGTCTCGCTGAGCGTGCCGAGCTGGCGGAAAGCTTCCTTGTCGCCCAGGCCCGCTTCGCGCTGGGTCATGCCGATCTCGATATCGCCGCCCAATATCACCCGGCCGCGATCGCTGAGTTCCTGCGTAATCGCGGCGGTCAGGCTGCCGATCGCCGCCAGCGCCGCAACGCCAAGGAAGAGACAGAGAAATAGCAGCCGCAGGCCGCGGAAACCCAGATGGAGATCGCGCCGGGCAATACGCCAGCCCGTACGCCAGGAGAGGCCGCTCACGCCGCGCGATCCGCGATGATCTGTCCATCGCGCATTTCGATGATGCGGCCGCAACGTTCGGCCAGCACGGGGTCATGGGTGATGATGACCAGGGTCGCGCCCGCCGCCATCTGGCGATCGAACAGCAGGTCCATGATCGCGGCGCCCGTGGCAGCGTCGAGATTGCCGGTCGGTTCGTCGGCGAAGAGCAAAGTGGGTCGCGGCGCGACCGCGCGAGCGATGGCGACACGCTGCTGTTCGCCACCCGAAAGCTGGGCGGGATAATGGTCGAGCCGATGGCCAAGGCCGACGGCGCGCAATTCCTCCGCCGCCAGGGCGAAGGCATCGGCATGACCGGCCAGTTCCAGCGGCACGGCGACATTTTCCTGCGTCGTCATGGTCGGCAGCAGATGGAAGGATTGCAGCACGATGCCGATCCGCCCCCGGCGCGCGCGGGCAAGATCATCCTCGCCCAGCGCGCCGAAATCGACGCCCCCAACATCAACCTTGCCGCCGCTGGCACGTTCAAGGCCGGACAGTACGGCCATCAGTGAGCTTTTGCCCGATCCCGATGCGCCCAGGATGGCGACACTCTCACCGCGCAGGATGGAAAGGTCCACGCCCTTGAGGATCGTCACCGGTGCGACGCGCGTGCCAAGCTGGAGGGTGACATTCTGCGCGCGGATCGCGATAGTGGCGGGATCGATGGGCATGTGCATGAAGAAGGAGCGCTCCTTGGCGGGCAGGCTGATGCAATATGGGGCGCTGGCGCTGTTTGTCCATCTGGCGACGGCCTGCTCGGATCGATCGCCCCCTCCTCCCCCGCCGGCCAATGTTGCGCAGGCAAGTGATGAGGCCGCGGCCCCGGCCGCCGATGCGCGGCTGGTGGTGGCGTTCGGCGACAGCCTCTATGCCGGCTATAATCTGGACCAGGGCAAGGGGCTGGCCCCGGTGCTGGAGCGGGTGCTGAACGCGCGTGGGATGAAAGCACGGGTCGTCAATGCCGGCGTGTCGGGCGACACCAGTGCGGCGGGCCTGGCGCGGCTGGCCTTCACGCTCGACGGGTTGCCGCGCAAGCCCGACCTGATGCTGGTGGGCCTGGGCGGCAATGACATGCTGCGCGGCCTGTCGCCCAAGGAAACGCGCGCCAATCTGGGCGCGATCCTGACGGAGACGAAGAAGCGAGGAATCCGCGTGATACTTACCGGGATGAAGGCTTCGCCCAATATGGGGCCGGACTATGCGACAGCGTTCAATCCCATCTATCCCGACCTTGCAAAGGCATATGATGCCGCGCTCTATCCCTTCATGCTCGACGGGGTGATCGGCAACCGCGCGCTGTTGCTGCCCGATGGCATCCACCCCAATGACAAGGGTGTGGCCGTGATCGTCGGCAAGCTGGCGCCGCTGGTGGCGGGGGAATTGAAGGCGTGAGCGACCAGCGGATCCAGGTTGGCCTGATCGGTTATGGCATGGCGGGTCGCGTTTTCCATGCGCCGCTGATCCGGGCGGCGTCGGGGCTGGCGCTTCGGGCCATCGCCACCAGCCGCGCCGCGGAAGTCGCGGCGCTCGATCCGGCGATCGCCTGCATGGCGCAGCCGCAAGATGTGCTGGCCGATCCGGCAATCGACCTGGTGGTGATCGCGACACCGAGCGCGACACATGCAGAGCTTGCCGCTGCGGCGTTGCGCGCGGGAAAGCATGTGGTCGTCGACAAGCCTTTCGCCCTGTCGCTGGCGGAGGCGCGCGATCTGGCCAGCCTGGCCGATGCGGTCGGTCGGCGGCTGACGGTATTTCATAATCGCCGCTTTGACAGCGACTATCTGAGCATCCGTGCGGCGATCCAAGATGGCGCGATCGGCCGGGTGACGCACTTCGAATCCCATTTCGACCGCTTCCGTCCACAGGTGCGCGATCGCTGGCGCGAGGACGGGTCGCCGGGGTCGGGCGTGTGGTTCGATCTGGGGCCGCATCTGGTCGACCAGGCGCTGGCGCTGTTCGGACGACCGGTGGCGGTCAGCGCGGACATCATCGCCTTGCGCGAGGGATCGACGGCCGACGATTGGGCGCATGTGGTGCTGCGCTACGCAGGGCTTCGGGTCATCCTGCACGCCAGCCTCGTCGCGCCGAGTGGCGAGACGGGCGGTGCGCCGCGCTTCACGGTGCATGGCACCGGGGGAACCCTCATCAAGCGCAGGCTTGATCCGCAGGAAGCACAACTGATCGCGGGGCTGCGGCCGGGCGATGCCGGATGGGGCGTCGATCCCGATCCGGTCGAACGTCTTGATGGCGAAGGCGGCGTGACACAGCACAGGGCGAGGCCGGGATGCCAGGAGCATTTCTACCGGCAGGTTGCCGATGCCCTGCGCACGGGAAGCCCCCTCCCCGTTTCGACCGGTGAGGCGATAGCCGTGCAGGAAGTGATCGAGGCGGCGTGCCTGTCCGCACGCGAAGCGCGAACGGTGACACTATCATAACCAACAAGAATGAGAGGAAATCAGACATGCCCCTGCGTGCAATCCTGCTGGCCGCCGCGCTCGGTTCGGCCACCGGCACTTCGGCCGCCCCGGCCCAACCCGAAGTGACCATAGCCGATGGCGCGCTGCGCGGCGTGGCGGAGGACGGCATCGTTGCCTTCAAGGGCATTCCCTTCGCCCAGCCGCCGGTGGGCGATCTGCGCTGGCGCGCGCCACAGCCGATGGCGCATTGGCAAGGGGTGCGCGACGCCAGCCGTTACGGCCATGACTGTATGCAGCTCCCCTTCCCCAGCGACGCCGCGCCGCTCGGCACGCCACCAGCGGAAGATTGCCTCTACGCCAATGTCTGGCGGCCGGAGAACCCCGCCAGGAAGCTGCCGGTGATGGTGTGGATCTATGGCGGCGGCTTCGTCAATGGCGGCTCCTCCCCGCCCACTTATGCGGGTGCAGCGCTGGCGAAGCAGGGCATCATGGTGGTGAGCTTCAACTATCGCCTCGGCCGTTTCGGCACATTCGCCCATCCTGCCCTGACGAAGGCGGATGCGGATAAGGGGCTGCTCGCCAACTATGGTTATATGGACCAGGTTGCCGCGCTGCGCTGGATTCAGACCAATATTACAGCCTTTGGCGGTGATCCCGCCAATATCACCATCATCGGCGAGAGCGCGGGCGGCATGTCCGTCCATGCGCTGCTGACCTCGCCAATGACCCAGGGACTGTTCCAGAAGGCGGTGATCCAGTCGGGCGGGCCGATGCCGATGGGTGACGCAACCTTGGCAGGGGCGGAAAAACTGGGTGCGGCCTTTGCCGAGAAGAAGGGCGTGGCGGCCGATGATCCCGATGCGCTGGCGAAGCTGCGGGCGCTGCCGGCGGACATGGTGGTCGATGGGCTGAACCTTGCCCAGTTGTTCGCAGGAGGGCCGCGCACCTATAGCAGCCCGATCGTCGACAGCAGGATCGCGGTCGACAGCCAGGCCGCCTATCAGGCCGGACGCTTCGTTAAGGTGCCGGTGATGATCGGCGCGACCAGCGACGATATTGGCGGGCCTACAGGTCCGATGGTCGCTGGCGCGCGCGCCATGGCGCAGCAATTCGCCGCACAGGGCGTGCCGACCTATTATTATCGCTTCTCCTATGTCGCCTCTTCACTGCGCAAGGCGGAAACCAAGGGTGCCGGACATGCCAGCGAAATCCCCTATTTCTTCGACACGGTGGCGGTCAAATATGGCGATGCGACAACGGATCGGGACAAGGAGATGGGCCGGATCGCCAGCGCCTATCTGGTCAATTTCGTGAAAGCGGGTGATCCGAACGGCGTCCGCCTGCCCGTCTGGCGCCGCTATGGCGCGGACAAAGTCATGCTGGACTTGAGCGCTGAAGCCAAGGCTGTCGCTACGAACGAAGACTAGCCGGACCACGCTGGCGGATCAAATTTCCCTGATCCGCCAGCGTGTTATCACGACTCATCCGACGTGGTTTCGGAATCGCGGCAACGTGTTTTCAAACCTGGTCCGACGTGTGATCGGTTTGGCGGCCTCCACCGGGAATCGCCGGATTTACGGGGGAAAATGCGCCTGGCCGGCCCGCTAATTTCTCTAATCTCCAAATAAAATCCATAACCGCTGCGGGATGACATCTCATTTGCCAACCGGAGCCTTTCATTGAGGAGAGTTCGCTATAATGGGCTATCAGCAGGAACTCTTGGTCTCCCGTCACCTCTCTCCCGACCGGTTCCTTTTCTGGTCCAACTGAGCAAGTGCGAAGGCGATCGCATAGCGCAAAATGGCAAGGTTTGACTTTCAGGCCGTGATAGGCGCATAAAACGCAAACCCGTTTCCAGTTGCGATTCGGCCATGAGGGGTGCCATGTCCTTTACCGTCAACACTTTACGCAATGTCACCACCGCCTGCCAGCAGATGCGTGATCATATCAAGACGATCGTGTTCCGGCCCGATAGTCGCAAAACGCTCGATATCAGTTTCGGACCGACCGTTGCAGCGGAACTGATCGGTCGCACACCGGAGGCGCTTGCCAAGGCGGAAGCCAAGGGCCGCCTGCCGCAACCCAAGCAGCTTCCCAACGGCCGTCGTTACTATACGCTCGAAGACCTGACCCATATCCGCAGCGCCCTGGGCATCCATGTCGGCAAGCAGCCGGACGAAGATGCCGTCGTGCTGGCGGTACAGAATTTCAAGGGCGGCGTCGGCAAGAGCACTATCACCAAGCATCTTGCGGACTATCTGGCATTGCATGGCTATCGGGTGCTCGTCATCGATTGCGATCCGCAGGCATCGACCACCACTATGTTCGACATCCAGCCGGAGACGCTGATCGACGACGAGGAGACCCTGGGCGCATTTCTGTCCCCACGGAGCACATTCAGCGATTTTTCCCGCACCATTCGCGACACACCCTGGCCCACGATCAAGATCGTGCCGTCGAGCCTGGGCCTTCAGGATGCGGAATGGGATCTGACCTCCACCCTGCGCGAGGGCGGGCAAGCCGTGCGCGAAAGCCTGCAGGCGCTGCGCATCGGTATCGCCAGCGTTACCAAGGACTTCGATGTCATCCTGCTCGATCCGCCGCCAGCGATGGGCTTCCTCGGTCTCAATGTCATGGCGGCCGCGACCGGGCTGTTGATTCCAGTGCCGGCGCGACAACTCGACTATCTGTCGACCATCCATTTCATGGATACAATCGCCGATAATATCGAAATTCTCGAACAGAATGGCACGCCGGTCAATTACGGCTTCATTCGCGTCGTCTGTTCCACTTTTTCGCCCAGCAAACCGGGGGAGAATGACATGTGGCGCATCATGCAGGCGACCTATGCGGGATTGTTGCTGGGGCAGCCGATCTTGGCATCGGAAGAGATCAAGAATGCGACCCAGGCTTTCCGGTCCATCTATGAATCCAAGCCGTCGGCCTCTCACCAGACCTATATGCGATGCCGCGAGAATCTGGATGCGGTCTTTGGCGAAGTCGAACAGCAGATCCGCCAGCAATGGCCATCGACCAGTCTGACTTCTGATGTGAGTGTAGCGGCATGAGCCGGCGTTCGCTGATTAGCGAAGCATTGGCTTCGGTCCCGAACGAGCCGACCGCCAATGTCGTGCCTGCCGCCGAATTGGCAAGCGCGGCGCGCCCGAACTTCACCAACAAGCGGCTTGAAGCCTTTGGCGAGGCCGCGCGGATCGTGAAGCGTCCGACGATAAGGTTGAAGCCGGCGGAATGTTCGATCTGGCCGGGCAATGCGCGCGATCACTCGCTGCTTGACGAGCATCGGTTGCGCAGCCTGATCGATTCCATCCTTGCGGAAAGCGGCAATCGCGTGCCTGCGGTGGTGCGGCGCACGCCCAATGGTCCCCTGCCCTATGAACTGGTCACGGGGACGCGGCGGCATTGGGCCATTTCCTGGCTCAACGCCAATCATTATCCCGACATAGACCTTATCGCGATCATCGAGGATCTCGACGATGAAGCGGCTTTTCGCCTGGCTGACATCGAGAATCGCGAGCGCGAGGATATTTCCGATCTGGAACGCGGCCTCAACTACAAGGCGGCGGTCGACAGCTATTATGGCGGCGTGCAACTGCGCATGGCCGAGCGGCTGAAAATCTCCAAGTCGCAATTATCGCGCTACATCGCGTTGACCGAAATCCCGCCCTTCCTGGTGAGCGCTTTCCATTCGCCGATGGATTTGCAGGCGAAATATGCGGAGAAGCTGCTGCCCTTGCTGCGCGATCCGGCAAATCGCACGAAGCTTGAGGCGGCGGCGGATCAGATTGCCTCTGAGCAGAGTTTTCGTCGTTCGGGCGACGAACAGCCGATCAGCGGCGCGGAAGTGATGACGCGGCTGGTCCAGGCGACCCTTGCCAAGGGCCGGGTTCAGAAGGCTGCGATTGCTGCGGCGGGAGGCGCTTCGATCGGTCAGGTTGAGAAGGATCAGCAGAAGATATTGACGCTGTCGCTGGCGCCGAGCGGCCTGTCGACGGACGAGATATTGGAGGCGCTGCGCCCGGTGATCGAGCAGGCGAAGATTCGCAGCGCCCGGCGGCGGTGATTGATGCATATGTGGGATGAAAAGCTGAAAATGGAGAAATAATCCTTTTATTTCAGTTATTTATATTGAATTTCCCTCCGGGGGGAAGCGGGGACGAAATGGTAGCGGCACCCAGTGAGACGGAACTGAAGACGGCGCTCAAGGAGCGCAAGGTCCAGTTCGAGATGTTCTTCACCCTGCCTGATTTCAGCGATATTTCGCTGCGCGACTATCAGGAGACGATGCAGCGTCCCTTCTTCAGTCTGTCCAAGCGCAAGCGCGTCAAGCCCATCGATTATGTCAGTCCCGACCGCACCGTCACCGTGCAGGTGCTGCCCAATTCGGCCTATGGCATGGCGACGATCTGGGATGCGGACATCATGATCTATCTCGCATCACATTTGAACGAGTTGCGTGAACGCGGGACGAATGACATTTCCCCTGCCATTCGATTGCAGCCCGGCGACCTTCTCAAACGCATCTGTTGGGGCACCAGTGGCCGGGCTTATGAACGGCTGGTCAGCGCGCTTGACCGGCTGCAGGCCACGACGATCAAGACCAATATCCGTGCCAATGCGAAAAGCCGGGAAACCACTTTCTCCTGGATCGACAGCTATACGCATCTGGTGGACGAGCGGTCGCAGCGGTCGCTGGGCATGGAGATCACCCTGTCCAAATGGTTCTTCGACGGGGTGATGGACAAGCGCAACGTGCTATCGATTTCACCCCTCTATTTCGAGATTACGAGCGGCCTTGGCAAATGGCTCTATCGGGCGTCGCGCAAACATGCGGGCGGCAATGGCGCCGACGGGTTCACCATCGGGTTTGAAACGCTGCACCAGAAGAGCGGAAGCGAAAGCAGCTATCCGGTGTTCAAACGCAAGCTGCTCGACCTGGCGCGGGGGAATGAGCTACCGGATATCAGCCTGGAGGTTATCGACAGCGATAATGCCAAGCCGAAGCTCAAGATGGTCATGCGCCGCTATCTGGACGAGGCCAATCGTCGGAAGCGTGCGGAACGGGCGCCCTCCCCTACTCCGCCGGATAATGGCGAACGATCCGATCACACGTCGGAGGAACTGGTCGAGCCGCACCTTGCCCTTGGTCTGATTTCACAATTATCGCAGGGTTTGCGTGTCGGTGAGAGAGAGCAGCCATCCGTTTCACGAGCGCATAGCATCCGCCCTGCCCGCGCCTCCGCCGGGCGGGACAGTGCGATCAAGATTCTCGATCGCGATATTTATGAAGCGATTCGCACCGATTTTCCCGGATGGGACTATGATGAATTGATGCGGCGTTTCGATGCCTTCCTTGGCGCCAATCCGCATGAGCTACCGCGTAACTATTCCAAGCGCTTCTACGGGTTCGTCAAGGAACATCATCGCCGGAACAAATATCGGCTTTGATGAGCACATCCATCGTGTTTTCGGAATCGCGATGACTCTGGGTGACAAACCGGCCAGACGCCACCGATGAAGGTACCCCCTGGCTGATAAACCCCGTCGAACCAAGCTATTACCCCTCCCCTTTTGTGAGGGAGAGCAGGAGCAGTCCTGCGCAATTGCCCCCATTCGCGGGTTTACAGTCTGATTCTGAAAACACGTCACTTAGCTCGAATTTTCGGGATGCCTTTCCTTTCGCCCGATCGAGAATGAGAAAGCAGGTGGAACTTCCGAGAAGTTTCGATCTCGATGCTGTTCGATGCCTCAGCTCGACTGATTGAACGTGTTATTAGAATCATGCGCCTGGATCACGTATCCAAGATCGTTTGGAACTGGTGCGCCCAAGTATGTTGACTTGAACATATCGAACGCGATGATTCCCAGGCCGCGAATTGCTATATGCGGACGTGCGATAATGTCGGCTGTCCGTGCCAAGCGTCCCATCTGAAACAGACGGCGTCAAATGGGGATAGGGGCTAAATCGCCATCGTCCTCGTCAGACCAGAATGAGGCCACCTCAAATGGGTCCGCGCGCGTGCGCGACGGGGCCTCAGAGGGTGCCGCGACGGGAATAGCATAGCTGCGATAGCTCGCCTGTCCCGATCGCTCGATCAGCAGACCGGCGTCAGTCGCGATCGACAGCAGTTTGATGGCCCCGGCGACGCTGAGGTCGAGGGACTTGGCGACACTGCCGCTGCTGATGCGCGGGTGGGCCATGGCGAGGGCGAGCACCTCCTTCAGCCGACCCGGTCGCCGCCGCGCGTTGATAAACTGCGATGCCCGCGCGGCATAGCCACGCAGTCGCACCTCCAGGTCGAGATGGGCCTGCGCGCCCGTGATGATGGCGCTCAGCCATATCTGCTCCATAGCCTTGCCCTGTGCGCGTCGCCATGGGGCGGAACTACGCTCCAACCCAAGCGCGATCAGTCCACCGGCCGATCCATCCCAGCGTCCCGGACCCCAGCGATCGCCGATCAACAGACTGTAGACCAGATCGCCACGGCCGACCGGCGCATGGTGTCTCCAGAGATGCGCCATATGCGCGCTATGGAGCAGAGGAGGGGAGGGGGAGAGGACGGCGATATCGCGCTGCCAGGCCGTGACGGCCTCTATCATATCGGCCAGCGGGCGTTGCCAGACCTGCATGGGCAGGATGCCTCTGTCCGGCCTGATCCCCAGCCAATCGAGCAGGCCCGCGCTATCGCTGGTGATGGTTTCCAGGTTGATCGGCGTGCCGATTGCCCGGCGTCCATGGCTCAGGTCAAAGTCCGACGTTCGCACCGCGCCGCGCCCGTCGACGCGGATATCTTCATCCTGGAGAGGAAGATTGTCGAGCCGCGCAAGCGCATGGCGCTCCGCCACACGACTGCGTATGCCAAGTGGAAGCCGGATCGGGCTAAGGCGTCGACGTTCCTCAACGCGCGCCAGAAGGCTTTGGGCTTCGGCGTAAGAGGAGATCAGGCTCATATCATCCATAGCGGCTTCAACCGTTTCCCGGGGTCATTTGTTGAAGATTCATAATTCAATAAAATGATTTAATATCAATAATATAATACATATAATTCACTGATATATGGATTATAGCAAATATGCTGACGCTATGCATCCACAAGAATATTGTTTCGATGCAGGCCTGTAAGGCAGGGCCAAAGCGGGCATCGCAGGGTCGATCCCTGCATTGGTGATCCGGTGCTGCGTTGACGGATACGACCACGCCCGCCAAACCCTGCATCCCAAACAGACGCTGCGACGTTGAGCAGGCGATGGCCAACTCGTCCGTCCCGAATTCCGGTCGGCGCCGGTGGTTGCCGGAGACTAGCGAAAGGTGATCTCATGACCATTGCCCTTGCCGATCCATCCCTGCTGCGGGACCAGTGCCTGGTTGACGGCCGCTGGATCGGTACGCCGGCCATTCCAGTGACCGATCCCGCCAGCAGCGAGGAGATCGCCGCCGTTCCAGATATGGATGGCCGGGAAACGCAGGCGGCCATTGCCGCCGCGAAGGCCGCACTGCCCGAATGGCGTGGCAGGACGGCGGGCGAACGCGCCCGCATCCTGCGACGCTGGTTCGATCTGTTGATGATCCACCAGGATGATCTGGCGATGATCCTGACGCGCGAGCAAGGCAAGGCGCTGGCGGAGGCAAGGGGAGAAATTGCCTATGCCGCCAGCTTTGTCGAATGGTTCGCGGAGGAAGCCAAGCGCGTTTATGGCGAAATCATTCCGAGCCATCGCGCGGACAGCCGCATCATTGTCATCCGGCAACCCGTCGGCGTGGTTGCGGCGATCACGCCCTGGAACTTCCCGGCGGCGATGATTACCCGCAAGGCTGCGCCCGCATTGGCGGCCGGCTGCACCATGATACTCAAGCCTGCCACACAGACGCCGCTGACCGCATTGGCGCTGGGCGTGCTCGCCGAAAGGGCAGGGGTGCCGGCCGGTGTCTTCAATATCGTTACGGGATCGTCACGAATTATCGGCGCGGAACTGACCGACAGTCCCGACGTCCGCAAGCTGAGTTTCACCGGTTCGACGGAGGTCGGCAAAACGCTGATGGCGCAATGCGCGCCGACGATGAAGAAGCTGTCGATGGAACTGGGCGGCAACGCGCCCTTTCTGGTCTTTGACGACGCCGACCTTGATGCGGCGGTCGAGGGAGCGATCGCGTCCAAATATCGCAACAGCGGCCAGACCTGCGTCTGCGTCAACCGCATCTTCGTCCAGCGGGGCATATTCGACGATTTCCTGACGAAGCTGAAAACCGCCGTCGAGAAGCTGAAGGTGGGGCCGGGCACGGAAACCGGGGTCAACCAGGGGCCGCTGATCGACGACAAGGCGGTGGAGAAGGTCGAGGAACATGTCGCCGACGCACTCGCCAAGGGTGGCCGACTGGTGATGGGCGGCCAGCGCCATCCGCTGGGCCGGAGCTTCTATCAGCCGACGATCATCGCGGGGTGCACGCCCGACATGACGCTGGCGCAGGAGGAGACATTCGGGCCGCTGGCGGCGCTCTTCATCTTTGACAGCGAGGACGAGGCCGTCACGCTCGCCAATGAAACCGATGTGGGTCTGGCCGGCTATTTCTACACGCGCGATCTGGCGCGGGCCTGGCGCGTGGCGGAAGCACTGGAGGTGGGCATGGTGGGGATCAATACCGGGCTCATCTCGACCGAGGTTGCGCCCTTTGGCGGGATCAAGGAATCGGGCATGGGGCGCGAAGGATCGCGTCACGGGATTGAGGATTATACCGAGATCAAATATATGTGCATGTCCGGCATCTAGTGGTCCAATTCTGGGCACCAATACTGGCTCTGGATACGTCCAGGATCGTCCAGTAAGAGGCTGGTTTCACAGCATTTTTAGACAGAGAATCGCGAGGCATCGTCCGGCGAAATCCGGCTAAGAGCACCAGCAGCGACCCCAAAACGTTGCTCTTTTTGGTGCCCTCGGATCGACCCGGCCTTGCTGGGAAAACGACCATGCTGACGTACATCCAGATCAATGCCGCCAAGCCAAGAACGAAGCCGTAATTTGTTAGAAATCCGCGTCATGTATCTGACAAACCGATTGCGGTTTGTCAGAATTGCGTATACACGCTTCTGACAAAGGAATTACCATGCGCGGGCCGGGTCTCGATCTCAAAAGTGCCATATCAAGCCGGATGGTCTCCGGAGGCGTGCCTTCAGTCTGGACGCCGCAGGACTTTCTCGATCTCGGCTCTCGCGACGCCGTCGATCAGGCGCTCCATCGACTGACCCGCAATGGCGACATTCGCAGGATTGCCCGTGGCCTCTATGACAAGCCCAAACTCAACCCCCTCACGGGCAAGTCCACGCACCCCGATCCGCGCGCCGTCGTCGATGCGCTGGCTCGCCGGGACCAAGCCCGTATCCTCGTCGATGGCGTAACCGCGGCCAACGATCTAGGACTCTCCGATGCCGTCCCGGCTCGCATCGTCGTCCATACCGATGCAAGATTGAAGCCCATTACGCTCGGCAACCTCAAGATCGATTTCAAAACCACTGCGCCAAGTCGGCTTCACTGGGCTGGGCGGCCAGCGATGCGTGTCGTTCAGGCCCTGCATTGGTTGCACGACGCCGGGGGCGACACCGATCCGGCTGTTGCCAAGCGCCTGCGCACCATCTTCGCCCACCCTGATCACGGCGCCGACATCGTCAACGACCTCCAGGCCGATATGCTGACGCTCCCGCTCTGGATGCAGAATATCCTGCGCGATACGATACCGGTTACCTCGTCAGCTGACCGCCTGAAGACCAAGCGAGCATGACAATGAACCCCGCTTACGCCCAGTTTCTGGCGGCCGATCCCACGGATCGACGGGATGTATTCATCGGCGCCGGGCAGCGGCTCGGCACAGCGCCCCAGAATATCGAGAAGGATTTCTGGGTCTGCTGGACCCTCGACGCGCTGTTCAACGGTCCGGCATCCCATGGTCCGCGCTTCCTGTTCAAAGGGGGTACGTCGCTGTCGAAGGGCTTCGGCTTGATTCAGCGTTTCTCCGAGGACATCGACATCACGGTATTTCGCGAAGACATCGGCCAAGATGCAAGTGTCGAGGCGCTGGAGGAGATGTCCGGTAAGAAGCGGCAGGCCAAGCTCGACGCCATCAAGGCGGCATGCCAAGCCTTCATAGGCGGAGACCTGCTCGTCCGTCCGCTAACCGGCATGTCGCGACCAACTCAAGCCATTCCGAGGTAGCAGCGGAATGTCAGGTCGCGCCGGGACCGGTGATCGAGGTAACAGCAGCCAGTCAGCAGAGCAGCCCGAACCGGGGTGTATGGGCTGGATTGGGATGCCAAAGCGCCGCCTATCTATTGTCCTTTGCTTCGACAGCACCTTCCCCAAACAATGCCGGGCAGGAATCAACACAGTGTCTTCGATCGGACTTGCATCCTTAGCCGGAGTGTCTCATAAGACAAATAGTTTGGTATAAAACTAAAACCAAATCGTCAGTGAGTGGCGTATGTGAGGGGATGGCGTATGAAGCATGCCGCTTCGTCCGAACCGTGGAAAGCAGAGGCTGTCGACGTGGCGGCGCTGATCGACGGCAGTGCGACAAGCCGACTGCAGATCGCGGTCGTGCTGCTGGCCGCCCTCTCAATCATCCTCGACGGCTTCGATGGCCAGCTGTTCGGTTTCGCTTTGCCGGTGCTTATCGCCGAATGGGATGTACCCAAGGCGGACTTTGCTCCGGTCGTGGCCATGGGGCTTTTGGGTATGGCGGTCGGCAGTGGCGTTGCCGGTTATGCCGCGGACCTATTCGGCAGGCGACTCGCGATCGTTGGTTCGATCCTGACCTTCGGCTTGGCGACAATTGCCATCGGCTTTTCGGCCGACATCGTAATGGTCGGCGCGCTGCGCTTTATCGCAGGTCTGGGCATCGGCGGCGCGTTACCGACATCGACAACCATGGCGGCGGAATTCATGCCCGCCCGCAACCGGACGGTGGCGGTCACGGCGACGATCGTATGCGTTCCCGTCGGCGGCATGTTCGCGGGCATCTTCGCGTCCCAGATCCTGCCTGCTTACGGGTGGACCGCACTGTTCCACATTGGCGGGGCGATCCCGGTCTTCTTTGCGCTGGTTCTCTTCATGCTCATGCCGGAATCCCCGCGCTGGCTCGCGCGGTGTCGACCGGGGTCGCCTGAACTGGCGCGATTGCTTGCGCGTTGCGGCCATGGGTTCCGCAGCGATATCGTCTTTGTCGACGGCGACGAAACATCGTCGGTGCGGGATGGTGGAGGTTTGCGGGCGATCGTTGCGGAAGGTCGTGCAGGCAGCAGCTATGCGCTTTGGACAGCATTCTTTCTCACGCTGCTCTCTGTCTATCTGGTTTTTAGCTGGTTGCCGACCTTGTTGAGCAGCGAGGGGCTGGACGTGGCCCAGGCTTCTGCGGGGCTCACCCTCTATAATCTCGGGGGGATTTTTGGGGCGCTGACCTGCGCATTTGCGATCAAGCGCTTCGGATCCCGCTGGCCGCTGGTGTTCTGCTGCGCGGGCGCTGCGGGCAGCGCCTTGCTCCTCTCGGTGACGAATATCGTTGCTGCCCCACTCATTCTGACCATTGGCATCGCCATAAATGGTCTTTTCGTGAACGCCGTTCAGTCCACCATGTATGCCGTTTCCGCCAACCTATATCCCACGCATGTCCGCGCCAGCGGGACCGCCGTCGCGCTGATCATCGGACGTATGGGGGCGATCGCCAGTGCCTTTGCCGGCGCGGCGGTGATCGCGACCGGCGGTGGCAAACCTTATTTCATGCTCATTGTGATTGCGATGCTCGGCTCGCTGTTCGCCCTGTTGATCCTGCGAAAACATATCTCCGCGCCAACGCCGCTCGGCCGCCGTAGCAGCTAGCAATGACCCGCTCCCGGCAAATCTTGACGGGTGCCATCGGGGCCACTCGGATCACAGAGGCTCGTATGCCTACCGGGGCGGATAAGCTGCTTGCGTCGCTTGATCGATGGATAACTAACGGTGTCAATCATAGGATTTTTTCGGACATCTGCAGATACCGCGCCAAAATTTTTTCAACAATCCAAGTTTCAATTGTGGGGCCACCGTGCATCGATACGTGGAGATCACAAAAAAAGAATTTGGATAAATCAGGGAGAGTTACATGAACCGTCAATATAAATTAGTCCTAATGGCTAGCGCGGCGTTGATTACTATTAGTAATCCGGTTTTTGCACAGACTCGTGTCGGAACATCGGCACAAGGTGAAGAAACAGCAGCTTCCGCAGATATCGTCGTAACTGGAACGCTTACCGCGCGCGCGCCGGTTTCGGTGGCGGTTTCCACGCTCGATACCGCCACCTTGCAGCAGTCCGTACCGGCCAGTGCTGCCGATCTACTGCGCAATGTTCCGGGTGTGTTCGTCAACTCCGCCCTCGGCGAAGTGCGAAACATTGTCTACTCGCGCGGCATTTCGGCCAATTCGACGGAGGCGTCGACAGGCTATTATTACGTGTCTTTGCAGGAAGACGGCCTGCCGGTCACGAACGTGACGACCACCAACTATACGCCGGACTTCTTCTATCGGCAGGACCTCAGCCTCGAGCGGCTGGAGGCTCTGCGCGGCGGCACCGCGGTCGTCACTGGCCCCAATGCGCCTGGCGGCATCTTCAACTATATCTCCAAGACTGGAAAGGACGATCCGGGCCTCGAAATGCGGGTTCGTCTCGGCTTGGAAGGCAATGGCCGCTATCCTTATTACCGCATCGACGCGCGCGCAGGCGGCCAGATCGGTACGAGCGATCTCTACTATAGTATCAGCAGTTTTTACCGCCACAGCAAGGGCGCCCGCGACAACGAATATCCGATGAACCGCGGTGGCCATGTGAAAGGCAATCTGCTGTGGGACTATGGCAACGGATCGGTCCTTCTGTACGGCAAATATCAGGATGATCGGAACGCGTTCTACGAGTTCCAACCTGCCGTCGATTTCAGCGATCCACGCCTTGCGCCAGGCATCTCACGCTATGATTCGTTTCTGGTCCCGGCCGCTCCCCACAACTATGTCGAAACCATCAATGGTCCGGTCAAGGGATGGAACGGTCGCAACCTCGTTCGTTCTACGGTCAAGATGATAGGCATGAAGTTTGATCACACCACCGACAGCGGATGGACGGTGCGCAATAATTTCAAGGCCAACTGGAACAAGGCGGACTATGACAGCACGGCGCTGGCATTTGCCCTGCCGATCACCGACAGCTTCACCAACACGCTTCTGAACACGTCTGCCAACGGGATTTACTCTTATCGCGATTTGGTGACGGGCCAGGTTCTTGCCCAGGTTCAGAACGTCAACGGAACGCGCACCGTCCTGTCCAGTTCCTTGCCCAATGCGCAGGTGATCGCCAATCCCATCATCACCCAGACCGCATTCAACTTCGATCCCAAGGTCCGCGAGATCATGGATCAGTTCAGTATTTCCAAAAAGCTGGACCGGGGAAGCATCACGCTCGGCGCGTTTCTGGCCGACGCCACCGTCAGCCAAGCAGGTGGCGGCGCAGGCTTCGGCGTTTCGACCCTTCAAAATCAGCCGCATATGCTGGGCATAACACTCACCACTCCGGGCGGTGTGGTCAAGGATGTGACGAATTCCGCAGGTTTTGCCGGTATCGGCCAACGGTTTCTTGGCGTGCCCTATCGCGGGAAGCAGCGGCAGTTTTCGATCTTCGGCGGCGCCGACTACGAAATTCTGAACGGGCTCACGGTCGAAGGTGCGCTGCGCTACGAGTATATCCGCAACAAGGGGTCGAATGACGTTGCCATCGCTAACCCGCAGTCGGGCAATAGCGCCTATGGTGGCCTGGACGGCAACCCCAACACGCTGTTCGATAATTTTGCGGTGACATATCTGACGCCTTTCCAATATCGGTTCAGCCTCGATTTCCTGTCCTTTTCGGCGGCCACTACGTATAAGTTCGATAACAATAACTCGATCTACGTCCGCTATTCGCAAGGCAAGAAGGCGCCGGACTTCGGCTTCTTCACCGCCTACGATACGCTGCCTGAGTTGCAGAACGTGGTGCCGATCCCGCAGAAGATCCAGCAGATCGAAGCAGGCTATCGTTTCCGGCAGGGGCCGTTGCGCGCGACATTGACGCCGTTTTACAGCAAGCTCAGCAACGTCGGGACCACCGCCTTCGGGACCAATGTCGATGGCACTTCCTACGTGCCGGCGCCGCTTTTGTCCTCGACAAAGACTTATGGTGTTGAACTGGAGGCGGACGCCAATTTGATCGAGAGCCTCAACCTTCGCGTTGCGCTAACACTGCAGGATTCGAAGTCAAAGGGGTTCGCGACCTATAATTTCGGCGCGCCTGGCCCCCAAGACGACACAATCGTGGCGGTGCCTGACGGCAAGGCGGATAACGCCGCGAAAATCATGTCCACATCCACGTTGCGATATACCCCTAACGAGGCCTTCTCGACCTTCGTGACATGGCGCTATCTGGGCAAGCGCCCGGCCAATCGGTACAATGCTTTCAATCTGCCCGCTTATCATGAGGTGGACCTAGGCATGAACTGGAACCTGACTGAAAATATCAGCGTCGGCGCCAATGTGAACAACGTGTTCAACTCGAAGGGCGTGCTGTCCTGGGCGCCGTCGGGCGCCCTGCTCGCCGCGCTCAACCGGCAGAATCTGACGCCCGCGCAGGTTGCTGCTAACCCGACCGCGCCGTTCAATATCTTGTTGAACCAGGCACGATCGTTCTTCCTCACGCTTGGGGCGAAGTTCTGAGAGCTTGCCCGGGTGGCGTTTAAACCGCCGCCCGGGCAACCGACAGGGAAGCGCCGCCCGGGCCGACATAGACAACTCCTCTAAAGGTCAACATCTTGAGAAAAGTCCTGTTGCCGGCCGTTTGCTTGATATGCGTGACATCCCCTTCCTATGGCGCAGAGACGGCGAATGATCCTCTAGCCGCCGGATTTAGCAATCCTCCCGCCGAAGCGCGGCCGAGGGTTTGGTGGCACTGGATGAACGGCAACGTGACGAAGGAGGGCATCGATGCCGATCTGGAATGGCTGGCATCCATCGGCATCGCAGGGGTGCAGAACTTCGATGCGGCGCTAAAGACTCCGGTGCTTGTCCCCGACCCGGCCGAATATCTGTCTCCGCAATGGGACGCCCTGTTCAAACATGCGGTCCAGAAGGCGAATGCACTAGGGCTGGAATTTGCCATCTCGGCGTCACCAGGATGGAGCGAGACGGGCGGGCCATGGGTGAAGCCCGGCCAGGCCATGAAAAAGTTGGTCTGGAGTTCGGTCGACGTCAAAAGTGGTGCTCGCTCGATCTCGCTTCCAAAGGCGCCCTGTGAGACCGGACCGTTCCAGACCTTGCACGCGCATCAGGGCTTTTCCGCCGGCCTGACCGGCAGGCCGTTTGAAAAGCCGCCAGCAGCTTGCGGAGACGTGGCAGTAATCGCGGTTCCGGTGCCAGCCGGGCAGGCAGATATCCGCCCGCGCATATCGATCAGCAGCGGTGAGGGCAACTCTTCCATCCTCGACGATGATGTGTTCGATCATTTCCTGTCCATCCCCTATACTGGCGATCGCGAAGCGTGGGTGCGGTTTGATTTTGATCGTCCGCAAAGCATCGCCGCGCTGAGCTTTGTGGCCGAACGGGTTGCAGGGCGAGGCCCGGCAGGCGCGCGGGGGCCCCGCGGGATAATCGAGGCGCTTGCAGCCGACGGGCGTTTCCGTACGATCGGCGAACTGCCGGTCCGCGGCTCTGAACATCAGACAGTCAGTTTTCCATCCACGCGATCGACCACGTTCCGCGTCAGGTTCAGTCCGCCGGAGACGGTCCGGGAAGGCAGCGCATTGCCGCCCCTGAAGATCGCGGAACTGCGGCTGCACTCCCGTGCACGGATCCACCGCTTCGAGGACAAGGCGGGGTTTGGTGAAAGGCCCGACTGGCCGATTTTCCCCACCCCGCAAGTTAGAGGCATCGCGCAATATCCACAGGTTCTAGATATCAGCCAGCACCTGAAGGCCGATGGAACGCTGGACTGGAAGCCTTCGGGCGGTCGCTGGACGATCTATCGTTTCGGGTGGTCGCTGGAGGGGCATACCAATGGTCCTGCCTCCGCCAGGGGAGAAGGGCTGGAGGTCGACAAGCTCAATCGGAATCATGTGCGGGATTATGTCGATAAATATCTCGCCAACTATCAAAGCGCGCTAAATCTAACGCCTTTGGGCGCGAACAGCATCAGCTATGTGATGACCGACAGTTTCGAGGCTGGGCCTTCGAATTGGACTGAAGGCATGTTGGCGGAATTCAGGCAGCGTCGCGGGTATGATCTCACCTGCTGGCTTCCCGTGCTGGCCGGGGAACCTTTGGATAGTTCCGAACGAAGCGAGGCGGTCCTTTGGGACTTTCGCAAAACCCTGGGCGAGATGATCGCCGACGAACATTATGGCGAGCTTTCCACCGAGCTGAAAAGCCGGGGCATGGGCCGCTATGGTGAGGCGCATGAATCCGGACGCGCATTTGTCGGTGACGGCATGGCGGTCAAGGCCTCGGCAACCATACCAATGGGCGCTATGTGGGCCAGACGCGAGGGCCAGGACGCCATGTACGAGGCCGACATACGCGAGTCAGCGTCTGTCGCACGCATCTATGGACAGAATCTTGTTGCTGCGGAATCCTTCACGGCCAGTGGCGACACCTATGCTTTTTCGCCTGCTGGGCTGAAGGCCACGGCCGACCGCGAAATGTCCTACGGCCTTAATCGCTTCGTCATTCATACCTCCGTCCATCAGCCCCTGGAAGCGGCCGGCCCCGGTGTGGGGCTTGGCTCGTTCGGCCAATGGTTTACCCGGAAAGAAAGCTGGGCTTCTGAGGCGGGCGCCTGGATTCAATATCTTGGACGCAGCTCGTACCTGTTGCAGCAGGGGCGGGCGGTCGCGGATATCGCCTATTTTTACAGCGAAGACGACAATATCACCAACCGCTTCGCGACGGCGGGTCCTAAGCTCCCTGACGGCTATAGCTTTGATTATATGAGCGCCGATGCACTGGAGAAGGAGATGACGGTTCAGGACGGTCGTCTGGTGGCGCCGGGCGGTGCGAGCTACGCCGTGTTGGCGATCGATCCGCAAGCAACCGAAATCTCCTTGCCGGTCCTGAGGAAGTTGCTGGAGGCCAAGCGCGCAGGGGTGCCGATCATCGGTCGACGGCCGATTGGGTCGCCAAGCCTGACCGACGACAGGCTGGAGTGGGATCGCGTAGCAAATGCCATCTGGTCGACCGATATGCTAGAGCCGCTCGAACGCAGCGTCGGCCAGGCGCTTGATCGTATGGGTCTCGCTCCGGATTTCTCCACGCGCGCTTACGACGGCCCGAAGCTCGCCGGCTTTGTTCATCGGCTGCTGCCCGATGCGGACATCTATTTCCTTGCCAATACATCGGCCGAAGCGGTGCGGTTCGTAGGGCAGTTCCGCGTGGCCGATCGAGTGCCGGAGATATGGAAGGCGGTAGATGGCAGCATGGCGCCCGTCAGCTACAGGGTAGTCGGCGACCGGATGGAACTGCCGCTCGTGCTTCAGGGCGGCGAAGCGCTCTTCGTCGTTTTTCGTGGAAAGGCGCCCGCGTCGCGCTGGGACGCGCCGACTATAGTCCAGAAAGAGCGTTTGCCCCTGACATCGACCTGGAGCCTGCAAGTGCCCGGGGCTCGTATCCAGACCCCTTGGCGCCTGCGATCGTGGACGGAGTCGAGTGATGACGCCATCAAGTATTTTTCCGGCACTGCCGTCTACAAGACGACAGTGGATATTCCGTCCACATGGCTGGGCGCGTCTCGGCAAGTGAAGATCGATCTGGGCGGTCTAAGGGAAATGGCGCGGGTCAAAGTCAACGGGATCGACGCGGGTCTGGCCTGGACTAACCCCTATGCGCTCAATATCAGCAAGGCAGTCCGCCCCGGCCGCAATATCGTGGAAATCGCCGTCACCAATTTGTGGCCGAACCGCCTTATCGGGGATCAGCAGCCCGGATATGATGGTCCCAGGGCGCTGGCCGTATTCAATCCCTACACCAAGGAGTCAAAGCTGCTGCCCTCCGGCCTGATGGGGCCGGTCAGCCTGGTTCTGGAAGAGCGGGTTGAGGCCGACGGACATGGCGGCAATCGACAGGATTGAACGCGAAATTCGAAGGGCAGGACATTTCCTCGTCGTGTCCGCAGGCCGGCAGCATGCCCGGTGTACGGGCCTTTGCGGTGCGCTGATGACGGGGCGGTGTCAGCCGCCCCGTCATCAGATCAGATCGGAAAATGACCGGGCTGTGTTTCGACGGTGATCCAGCGTGTCTCGGTGAAGCTATCAACGCCCTGCCGCCCGCCAAAGCGGCCATAGCCCGAGGCGCCCACGCCGCCAAAGGGCATCTGCGCCTCGTCATGCACGGTAGGCCCGTTGACATGGCAGATGCCCGACCGGATGCGCCGCGCGACCGAAAGCCCCATGGCAGTGTCGCGCGTGAACACAGCTGCGGAAAGACCGTATTCGCTGTCATTGGCGAGTTCCACGGCATGATCGACGTCACGGGCGCGGATCATCGCGACGACTGGCCCGAAGCTCTCATCCCGATAGAGGTTCATCGCCGAAGTGACGCCATCCACGACGGTGGCGGGCATCAGCACGCTGTCCGCCGCACCGCCCACGATCAAACGCGCGCCCTTTTCCACCGCATCGCCGATCAGTCCATTGACATGATCCACGGTCTTGCGGTCGACAACAGCGCCCAGCGGTGTCTTGCCCTCGCGGGGATCGCCGGTGTGCATCGAGCGCACCTTGGTCGCGAATTTTTCGGCAAAGGCGTCCGCCACCGCATCGACCACGATGATCCGCTCAGTCGACATGCAGATCTGTCCCTGGTTCATGAAGGCGCCGAAGGCGGCGGCCTTCACCGCTTCATCCAGATCGGCATCCTCCAGCACCAGCAGCGGCGCCTTTCCGCCCAGTTCCAGCAGGCAGGGCTTGAGATGCTCCGCCGCACGCTTGGCGATGATCCGCCCGACATGGGTGGATCCGGTGAAGTTGATGCGTTTCACCTCCGGCGCGTTGATCAGCGCGCCCACCACATCGCCCGCATCCTCCGGCGCGTTGGTGACGACATTGACTGCCCCCTCGGGAAATCCTGCCTCGGCGAAAGCCTCGATGATCAGGGCATGGGTACGGGGGCAGATTTCGCTCGCCTTCAAAATCACGGCATTGCCGCAGGCAAGCGGCACTGCGATCGCGCGCACCCCAAGGATGATCGGCGCGTTCCACGGCGCGATACCCAGGATGACGCCAACCGGCTCCTTGAGCGCCATCGACAGGCACCCAGGCTTGTCCGAAGGGATGACCTCTCCCGCGATCTGCGTGGTGAGCGCGGCGGCTTCCCGCACGATGGAGGCAGCCAGTGTCAGGTTGAACAGTGCCCAGCCGCGGGTTGCGCCGATTTCGCCCATCATCGCATCGACGAAAGCGTCCTCTCTGGCGAGCAGGGCGTCGGCAGCCTTGTTCAATATGGCGCGCCTGGCGTTAGGGCCGACCGAAGCCCATTGTGGAAAGGCGCGGCCGGCATTGGCCGCGATGGCACGGACGGCATCCACCGTCATGGCTTCGGCATTGGAGGCGACATCCCCGGTAACCGGGTTCATACGGGTGAAACTAGGCATCGACCTTCTCCTGGCTCGTCTCTCTCCGCGCACTTTTAGCGCCATACAGTTTTATATCAAACCAATATCTGACGGGCGAGGCTCGCTGTGCTAGACTGACAGCGTCGGCAGGGATGCTATATCTGGTCGCCTCGATCGATCGCGAAGTCCCTGGCTGTCCTGTGCGGCTAGAGGAATGACCGACGTGGTGGGGCTTGCGTGGGATCGGATGCATGCGCATACGGCATGGCTTTGGTCGCGCGGTTGTCACCAAGAACAGGAAGCTCAGGGGGGGTGAATGAACAGCGGTTCGTCACGAGGGAAGAAAAAGGCAGGCGACAAGGTCCCGACCGTGATCGGGACTGGCGGCCTGGACAACGTCGTTGGGTATCATCTTCGTCTTGCCCAGGAGGCATCCTTTGCCGCCTATGCGCGCATGGTAGGGGACACGCGCATCTGGCCCGGCTGGTATTCGCTCCTGAAGATCATCAATGATAATCCCGGCATAAACCAGACCGAACTCAGCCTAGCGACGGGAAGAGACAAATCCACTCTGACCGCATCGCTTCGCGAACTCGGGAAAGCTGGACTGGTCGAAAAAACGCGGGACGAAACCGATCGACGCAACGTCCGGCTCATACTGAGCGCAGCGGGTGGGGAACAGCTAAGGCAGCTGGAATCGCATGCCCTGGCCCATGACAAAGAAATCGATCGTATCGTCGGAAGCGACAACCGGGTGATGTTCCTTCAGATACTCAAAAAGCTGGCGGAAGAGTTGAAACAGCGTCCTTGAGGATGCCGATTTGCTGTCATATCGCTTTACACAGAGTGCCAGCATTCAGGTGGCCGACAAGAGCGAGCGTGTTGTCGACCTGTTGCCGGATGATCTGAAGAACGGCATCGACGCCGCCCGTCCCGCCCCCCGCAAGCCCGTACAGCAGCGGGCGCCCGATCAGGGCACCGGCAGCACCCTTGGCCAGAGCCTTGATCACGTCCGCGCCGCTGCGCACTCCGCTGTCGATCAGCAGAGGAATAGTGCACGCGCTTCGGATCGACGGCAGAATGTCGATGGTCGCGGGCACATCTTCGAGCTGGCGACCGCCATGGTTGGACACGATCAGGCCATCGACGCCGCGTGCCTCGCATTGCGCCGCATCGTCGCTCCGCATGATGCCCTTGACCAGCAGGGTGCCCTTCCACAGGTCGCGCAAACGGCTGAGCGCATCCCAGTCGAAACTGGCGTCCATCTGCCTCGACATCAGCGCCGCCTGCGCCTCGATATCATTCGATCCCCCTGCAAAATGCGCTAGTTGGGGAAAGCCGTGCATCAGCTGCGCCACGGACCATCGGGGATGGGTCGCCGCATCCCAGATGATCCGCGGCGAATAGTGGAACGGAATGCCGAACCCCGATCGTTTGTCCCTTATCCGGTCGCCATTTGTGGCGACATCGACGGTCAGGACAAGCGTGGTGCATCCCGCCGCCTCGGCGCGACGCACCAGCTGGTCCGCCAGCGATCTCTGGACCACATAGAGTTGAAACCACAATTCCCCGTCCGTCGCTGCGGCGATTTCTTCGACCGTGGCGTTGGCCGCGGTCGACAGGCAGAAGGGGATGCCCGCCCGGGCAGCGGCCCTGGCGAGGATCAGGTCACCGCCCGGCCAGATCGCGGAGTTGAGACCCATTGGTGCGATCGCGAAAGGGCTGGCCCAAGGGTGGCCGAACGGCGCCACCGACTGGTTGCGGAGGGACACGTCGACCAGTCGTCTCGGTTGAAGCAGCGTTCGCGAAAAGGCCGCAATGTTCCGTTCTAGCCCGCGTTCGTCGCCCGCGCCGCCTTCAAGATAATCGAAAACCATATGGGGCAGGCGCCGCCGCGCCTCGCGTCGATAATCCTCGATCGTGAACAGCCCTCGCTTCATCTTCAGTGATGATCCAGCCAGACGTCCAATATGGCGCATTTACGCTCTTCTCTCACGACCCGCAAAGCCTCGGCGATGGCGCTGTCTATTTCCGCAGGATCCTTGATCTGCCGACCCCATCCATTGCCGGCGGCTGTCGCGATCCCGACATAATCCGGGGCGGGGTCGAAGGAGGTGTCGAGACTTTCGGCGTGCGCCGCATATCCTTCGGGATGGACGGCGAGGGTGGAGAGCTTGGGCGATTTCCAGCCCCGGTTGTTGAAGATGATCTGGACGAACGGCGCTTCGTACCGGCGCGCCATCCAGTGGACGGAGCTGGGTACGGTGAACATGAAGGACCCGTCTCCCGTCAGGGCGACCACGGTGGCGTCCGGACGTGCGAGCTTCACGCCGATGGCGGCGCCGCCGTTCCAACCGAGCGAGCCGCCGCCGCTGGTGTGAATAGCGCCCGGTCGATTGAGCGACAGGTGGTTGAAGACGTTGGGATAGTTGGAAATGGCCTCGTTCACGAAAATCATGCTGTCATCCTGCGCGGCGCGCAGCCGGGACAGGAAATATTCCGGCGTGATCTTGCCGACAGGCGCGGCCTCCAGTTCCGCCAGCGCCCGGTCGCGGTCGGCATGACGCGCCGCATAATGCATCTTCCGGTCTTCTACTTGCGCCGGATCGATGGATTGACCCTCCAGCCATGCAGAGAGCTGGCCCAATGCCGTGGCCGCCTGGGCGCGGCAGACGCGCTGCGCCGGGACGTGCCATAGCGGCATCTGCTCCTTGAGCGGATCGACGTCGATGTGGAAGATACGCGCGGAGGGCGAAGGGCGCGACACGGTGGGGATCCAGGGCACGTCGCTGTCGATCACCAGGACGACGTCGGCTTCGGCGAGGTCCGCATTCTGGACCGGCTGGTTCCATTGATTGCCCAGATAGAGGGGGTGATCGTGCGGAAAATTCATCGCATTGGGCACGGATTCCAGAACGCCTATCCCCAGCGCGTCGCACAGCCTGACGAGCGCAGGCACCGCTGCGGGATCGCGTCCCGCAAAAGAGGTGACAATCAGGGGGCGTCTGGCCGTCAGCAGGGCGCGGCCGATGTCGTCAAGGGCTTCGGGCGTGAGCGCGGCGGGCTCGATCGGGCGCCAGGCTGCCGACTGGTCGGCTTTCGGCTCGACCTCCTCCTCCATCACTTCGCGCGCGCCCATCAAATAGACGGGCCCTTGGGGTTCCGACTGGGCGAATTGGAAGGCTCTGTGGACCAGATCCTTGACATTCCGGCCGGTGCGGATTTCGCTGTCATAGCGCATATAGCCCCGAACAAGGCCGCGCTGGTCGTGCACATCCTGTATCCACTGGATGAACTCGTTCCGGCTTCCTTTAAGCTCGCCTTCTTGGGTAAAGGGCGACGCGCCGGCGAAGATCAGCATCGGCGCCCGGCCCTTGGCCGCATTATGCACCGCGCCGGCCAAGGCCTGGGTGCCGCATTCGACATGCACCACTACGGCCTGTGGCTCACCGCTAGTCTGCCAGAAACCGTGCGCGACGCTCATGCCGACCATTTCATTGGGACAAGTCACGACCTCGGGGATTTTTCGCCCCTGCGCGCGCGCCTCCGCGATGGCTTCCACCAACGCAGGATGATCGCTGCCAAGATTGGCGAAGATATACGAAACGCCATGTTCGATCAGTGCGTCCAGAAAAGCGCTCGATGTCGTATACATGATTAAAACGAACTTTCTATTTGTGCATCGGCACGAGGGGCGAATTCATTGAGTTGGCCGAGTGTGAGACGGGACAGGAAGGGGTGGTCGCAGAGGATACCGCCTTTTGTCCGCCTAGGCCGGGTGGAATCGCGCGGTGACGGCCCGTCACCCAAGGCAAATCGCAGCGACACGGACCCTGGCGACGGCATCAATTCCCCCGTTTGCTTCTTCTCCCGAGTCATACTAGTTGGATATCAAACTAAAAGCAACTCATGGGCGGATGCAAGGCACGGGCTATGGAAACTGCAGAAGCGAGCCATCTGGAGCACTTTCGTCCCTGAGTTTCAAACCGGGAAAGCGGAGCTGTATTCTGCGGACGCCCAAACCGAAAGTAGTTCCGATCGCAGACATGATGATAGCGGAACGGCCGCATTCGCAGATTTGTGTTCAGAAGCTGACTGTCGCGAATGTCCCAAGATCAGATGCACTGGACCGCACGAGCACTCAAATCACTACGTCCATCGCCGTCCAGCCTATTCCACGAATTGAAAGCATGCTAATGCTGCCCATGGCGAATTCTTAAGTTTATGATTTTGCTGCGAAATCAATCGCTTAGGTCGCCCGGCCGAAAGCTCTTCTGACACTCGATACCGCTTGAGGCTAGGTAGCTCTCGAATATCAAAATCAATCGACTAGTCGGCAGGGCAGGGGGGTGGCGCAGCCGTCCTTCCTCCAGCTGTCGGGAAAAGGAGAAGGCGATGAAGGGCGTTGTGGCAGTGACGGGGGCGGCGGGCGCCCTGGGGCGTGCGGTGGTGGAGCATTTGCGCGCAGCGCAATGGTCCGTCGTGGGGATCGATCTGGCCGATGTCGCGACGCCGGGACTGGCGCTCGCGCTGGGTGGCGTGGACCTGAGCGACGAAACGGCAATGGCCGATGCGGCTGCCCGGATCGAAAGCGAGCTGGGCCGCCTGGATGGGCTGGTCAATATTGCGGGCGGCTTTGCTTGGGAAACCGTGGCGGACGGCAGCGTGGAGACGTGGGATCGGCTCTATGCCATGAATGTGCGGACGGCGCTGATCGCCAGCCGGTCGCTCTTGCCCCTGTTGCGGGCGAACAAGGGAGCGATCGTCAATATCGGCGCGGCGGCGTCAGTCAAGGCAGCCGCGGGGATGGGCGCCTATGCCGCATCCAAATCCGGCGTGGCCCGTCTGACCGAGGCACTGGCGGAAGAGCATAAGGATGAGGGCGTGCGAGTGAACGCATTGTTGCCCAGCATCATCGACACCCCCGCCAACCGCAGGGACATGCCCGATGCGGATTTTGCCCGCTGGGTAGCTCCGGAGGAACTGGCGGCAGTGGCGGCCTTCCTCCTGTCGTCGGAAGCGCGGGCAATCACGGGTGCTCTCATCCCGGTGACGGGAAGGGTATAAGGTTCCACGCCGGCCATCGCGGGCGCTGTCGGAAGGTACCCGCGATGACCGCACAGGCTCAATAGCGCGCGCGGAGGCTGGCGAAGAGCGTCCGGCCCGGTTCCGGGAAGCCGTCGGTCAGCGTGTAATAATCGTCGAACAGATTACGTCCGCCGATGCCGATGTCGACATGATCGGTCAGCGCATAATCGATCCGCAGGCCCGCATTCGCATAGGCGCCGGTACGGTAATAGCGTTGCGGCTGGCTGGCGGTCGTCGCGGTGAACAGCGTCCAGCGGTTCGACGCCAGATCGACGCTGGGTATGATGTGGAGCCTGTCCAACGGCGACCAGTCCGCCCAGACGAAGCCCTTGTGCGTCGGTACGCCGACCGGCTGGAAGGCGGGGTTTGCAGCATAGTCGAGCTTGCGCCTGATGCCGGTATAGTTGGCGCCGACGTCCAGGCCGGGCAATAGCGTCGCGGACACCGACAATTCCACGCCATAATAATGGCCGCTGCCGACATTCTGGCTTTGCGTCAGATTGGTGAGCGCACAGCCGGGCCGGGCGACGGCGGGTGGCGTGGTCGATGCGGTGCAGGGATAGGCGGGCGTCAGCACGCTGAAGATCGCATCGTCGACCCAGCTGTAGAAGAGCGCGCCTTCCAGACGCAGCTTGCCCTGCGCCCAGCTGCCGCCGATTTCCGCGTTGGTCGCGCGCTCGGCCTTGAGCGCGGGATTGGGGATGGCGGTGTTGAAACGCTGGCTGAACCGTTCGAAGATGGTGGGGAAGCGCGCGCGTGAGGAGAGGCTGGCATGGAGCGTGAGCGCCTCGCTCGCCCGCCAGTCGAAACGCCCCTGCAGGTTCCAGGTGTCGGCATCGCGGCGCGGATAATTATAGAGCACCGATGCGCCCGACGTGCCGAGCGGCGCGCCATATTCCTCCGCCCTGATGAGATTGCGCCAGTCGAAGCTACCGCCGAGCGTGAAGGTCAGGTCGGGGCTGAGTTTCAATTCATTTTCCAGCGCGGCGGAGAAGGTCTCCTCGGTCTGGGTCTGGCGCGGTTCGGTAGCGGGCACGCCGGCGGTCGAGAAGCTGGTCTGAAACTCGACATGGCGATCATGGCGATAATGGAAGGCGAGGCGCAGCGTGTCCGCATCGCTCGCCGCGAAATCCAGTTGCGCCGACCCGCCCCAGGCACGATCCTCATAAGGAGAATCGAAGGCATAGGGGCGGCTCTGCGTCGTCTGGCTGCGGTCGTTGAAGGAGCGCAGGATCGAATCGAACTTGTTGTAATAGGCACGAGTTTTCAGCGTCGCCCGGTCGCCCAGCGCCGTGGTCGACAGGAAATAGATGCTGCTGATGTCCCAGGACGGCCAGTCCCAGAAACGCGCGGTCGTCACCGTGTCGCTGACGTGCAGCGGCGCGTTCTTCGATCCTTCCTGATGGGTGTAGCTGAGCGCATATTCGTCGGTGGCGTTGGGGGTGAAGCCGACTTTCGCATTGACGCGCCAATCCTGCGTCCGGGAAAAATCGCGCGCGCCGCCATCCTCCAGCGAAGGCACCTGGGCGGTGAAGCCGTGTGGCAGGTTCCAATGATCGGTAAAGCTGCGGGCGTAGCTGGCCTGCGCATACCATTTGTCCTGGCGGGTGCCGACCATGGCGGAGGTCGAATAGCCGGCATAGTCGGTGTCATTGTCGAAATTGACCGTGCCACGCACGTCGATGTCCAGTTCCTTGGTCGGCTTGCGCGTGACCAGGTTGATGGCGCCGCCCATGGCGCCGGGGCCGTCCAGAACGGAGGCATAGCCCTTCGCCACTTGCACTTCGGCGATGTCGGTGGTCAGGAAGCGGCCATAGTCGAGCCGGTTGTCGGCGGGCAGGTAGACGCGAATGCCGTCGATCGAAAGCGGCGCCTGGAACCGGTCGAAGCCCCGCACGAAGACCAGCCTTTCGTTGCGCGTGCCGCCGCTGTTGCCGGACGACACGCCGGGCATCAGGTTGATGGCGTCATCCAGCGCGGTGCGGCTGAAGCTGTAGATGGCGTCGGAAGAGAGTGTGGTGCTGTCGATGCCGATCCCTTCGGTGCGCGGCGCGGTGACGATGATCTGGCCAAGGGAAAAGCGATCGCTCGCTTCGGGCGCGGCATCCTGGGCATGGGCGGCGGACGCGAGGATGGAGCCTGCTGCCAATAAGCAGGTCAAGGCGATACGCATGTGATTTTCCCCCTATTTTGGTCGTTCGACTCGCTATATCTGGCGATATATAGTTTCGCGATCGGGAGGAAAGCCCCTCATGCTTCGGTTATCGTCTTTGCTGGCCCTGTCCTTTGCGCTGCTTGCCGGGGGCAGTGGTGCGTCCGCGCAAATGGCCCAAGTGCCTGCCGCAGCCTGTAGCGCCCCCGCCGACCTGCCGCCGGCGCTTGCGTCCTGGCCCAATGCGAAGCCGTTGCAGGCTGCAGGTGAACGCAAGACGCTGGCGGCCGCGACGCTGACGCCGGCGCAGGCGGTGGCGATGTCCCTGCTGGCGACGCCGAAGGTCGCCTATCCGTTGCGGCCGGAAAAACCGGGCGGCAGCGTCAGCTATGGCGGTCTGGCGCGGTTCACCGTCGCCCAGGCGGGGACGTGGCGCGTGGCGCTCAGCACCCCGGCATGGGTCGATGTGGTGCGGGACGGGAAGGCGTCGATCTCGACCGCGCACGGGCATGGACCGGACTGTTCGGGCATCCGCAAGATGGTCGATTATGCGCTCGAGCCGGGCGACTATGTGCTTCAGATCGCTGCCAATGGATCGGACAAGGTGACGCTGCTGGTGACGCCTTTGTCGTGAGGGCCTTGCTGTACGCGACGTTGTACACGACGGCGCTGTTATTGCTGGTCGCTGCGGCGCCCGTCTGGCGTTGGGATCTGCCCCAGGGCGTCGTCGCGCCGGTCGTGCCGGCGGACAATGGGATGAGCGCGGCCAAGGTGGAGCTGGGCCGTCGCCTTTTTTATGACGCCGATCTGTCGGCGGACGGCACGCTTGCCTGCGCGGGATGCCATGAGCAGAAGCGCGCCTTCGCCGATGGCAATGCGACCCGGCCGGGCGTCCATGGCGGGGCAGGGCGGCGCAATGTGCCGGGCCTGGCCAATGTCGGCTGGTTCGCGCGACTGACCGTTGCCGATCCCGCGATCACCACGCTGGAGGCGCAGGCGCTGGTGCCGCTGTTCGGCGAACGGCCGGAGGAAATGGGGATGAAGGGCCGGGATGCGGAATTTACTCGGCGGCTGGGCGCCGACCGCTGCTATCGCGCGATGTTCGCCCGCGCCTTTCCTGAACGACAGGGGCGGATCGATACCGGCAGCGTCACGGCCGCGCTGGCCGCGTTCGAACGGACGATGATATCCTATCATAGCGCCTATGACCGTTATCAGGCTGGAGATCGCATCGCGCTCTCGCCGCTGGCTGTGGAGGGCGCGCGGCTGTTCCAGGCGCGGGGCTGCACGAGCTGCCATGACGGTGTGAACTTCGGTGGCATGAATTATCATCAGTTGGAACCGGCCCAGCCGTCCGATCCCGGCCTGATCGAGCAGACGGGCCGGCCCGACGATGCGGGACGCTTCCGGACGCCCTCGCTGCGCAATGTCGCCCTGACGGGACCCTGGTGGCATGACGGCAGGGCCGCGACGCTGGAGGCCGCGATCCGGCGGCATCCGGTTGCTGTGCCGGTCACGGACATGCCGGCGCTCCTCGCGTTCTTCGATAGCCTGACCGACCCGGACTTCATCGCCGATCCGCGCCTGTCCCGGCCGGATCGCGCCTGCGGCAAACCGCTATGAGGATGGCGCGCCATCGGGCGTCAGCGGGGTATCGCGCAGCATCGTGTCGAGCAAGGGCGCTGCGCCCGGACCGGCGGCGTCAGTCGCTGCCGTCTGCATCGCCCGATAGGCGGCCAGCACCGCTTCCCCCGCCGGGGTGACATGCGCGCCGCGCCCGCGCCCGCCGCCCGGCACCGTATCGACCAGCTTCTCCTGCCAGCAGCGGTTCATGGCATCGACCAGCAGCCAGGTCCGGCGATAGCTCATCCCCATCGCCCGCCCCGCCGCCGAAATGGAGCCGTGCGTCCGGATGGCGTCGAGCAGGTCGGCCTTGCCCGGTCCCATGGCGATTTCCGTGCCGCTATAGAGCTGGACCTTGATCTTGAGTGACGATGCGCAAGCCATGTCCGCACAATAGCGCATGGCTCAGCGGGCGCCACCGCGCTTTTCCCGTCCCGTCAATGCCCTGCGCGTCCGTCTATCCTGCCTGCCGGTCGACGAAGGCAATGACCGCGTCGTTGAAGGCATCATTGGCGTCACCCGCCACCATGTGATGCGCCCCGTCGATATGGACATAATCGGCATGGGGAACCAGTTCCATGAAGGCGCGCGCGCCTTCTTCCGTCACGATCCGGCTACGGCCGCCGCGGATCAACAGGGTCGGGATGGTGAGGTCGCGCGCCGCCATCTCCAGCACGCTCGGTCCCTCGGCCTGCTGCTTGGGATCAGCGCCCATCGACATGAAGGCGGGGTCCCAGTGCCAGTAATAGCGGCCGTCGCGCAGCCGCAGATTGCGCGCTAGCCCCTTGCTGCTGGCCGGCCGTTCGCGATGGGGTAGATAGGCGGCGACCGCATCGGCAGCATCTTCGACCGATGCGAAGCCGTCGGCGCCCGCGCTCATGAAGGCGATCACTTCCTGGGCGCCATCCATGTCGACATGGGCGGTGATGTCGACCAGCACCAGCGCGCGGATCGCCGATGGATCGGCTGCCGCGACGATCATCGCCACCAGGCCGCCGAGCGACGCGCCGACGATGACGGGCGGCTGGTCGAGGGCGGCCAGCACCGTTCGCAGATCGTCGGCAAAGACGGTCAGGCTATATTGACCATCGGGCGACCAGCCGCTGTCGCCATGGCCGCGCAGGTCCATGCTGATCGCGCGATAGCCATGGCGTGCCGCTTCCAGCAGTGCCTTGCCCCAGCTCTGCCGGGTCTGCCCGCTGCCATGCAGGAACAGGACGGGCTGGCCATCGGCCGGTCCGATCGCATCGGCGGCCAGGTCCACGTTGGTGCCACGCAAAGTCAGACGTTCGATTTCACTCATGCCCGACCTTTAGCGCTTAATGGCCGCGCGGAAATCCTCATTCTTGAGGAAAAGCGACGTATTGTCGGCGCCCAGATGCGTCCATTTGAGGTTCAGCCCGCCATCGACCAGGATGGTCTGGCCGGTGATGTAGCTCGACAGGTCGGACAGGAGGAAGGCGATGGCCCCCGCCTGCTCTTCCGGCTGGGCGCGGCGGCCCATGGCGATCGCCGCCTGGTCGCGTGCGGCATCCTCGTCAATATAGGCGCCCGAACCCGGTGTGATGGTCGTGCCGGGGGCAATCGTGTTGACGCGGATATTGTCGAGCGCCAGTTCGGTCGCCAGCGTGCGCGTCGCCGCGACGATCGCCGCCTTCGCCGTGCCATAGGCGACATGATAAGGGGCGGTGTTCATCCCGCTGATGGAGGAAACCCCGACGATCGCACCTGGCAGGCCCCGTGCGCGCAGTTCGCGCGCGACCGCCTGGCTCATGAAGAACATCGTTTCCAGATTCTGCTCGAACAGCGCGCGCCAATCGGCGCGGGTGACGCGCTCGGCCCGCATCCAGGTCTGCGGCGCGGCGCCGCCCGCCACATTGGCGAGACCATGAAGCGTGCCCGGTGCGGCGAGCGCGGCCTCCATCACCCGCGCCACGCCCTCATCCGTGCCGACATCGGCGATCACGGGCACGATGGGCAGGCCCTGGGCGATCAGCGGCGCGATGTTCGCGTCGAATTTTTCCTGCGTGCGCCCGGCGGCGATAATGGTCGCTCCCGCCTGCGCCAGCATTCGGGTCGTGGCCGTGCCGATGCCGCCGCCTGCCGCGCCGGTGACGATGATCGTTCGTCCCGTGAAGTCGATGAGCTGCTGCGCCATGCTCGATTCCTCTCCTTTTTGCGGAGCGAACCTAGCCCGATGCTCGAAGCGCGAAACAGCCCGGCGATGGAAACATCGCTCCCGCGCTAACAGCCTGGCCGACGTTGCAAGTAGACAGGCCTGTTGATTAGGTGCCGGTGACAAGACCAGGAGTGGATATGAGCTGCAATCCCACGCGGACGCCGGCTGCCGACAGTTTCGACATCGCTGCGCTGCGCGAGAAATATCGTGAAGAGCGCGACAAACGGCTGCGCAGCGACGGTCAGGGCCAGTATCAGCCGACGACGGACGATACGACTCACAGCTATGATGTCGATCCGCACATGCCGGTCGCGGCGCGCGACCCGATTGTCGAGGATCTGGACGTGCTGGTGCTGGGCGCGGGCTTTGCCGGGTTGCTGGCGGGCTATCACCTGACCCGGCAGGGCGTCACCAATTTCCGCAACATCGACCATGCCGGCGATTTCGGCGGCGTCTGGTACTGGAACCGCTATCCCGGCATCCAGTGCGACAATGACGCCTATTGCTATCTGCCGCTGCTGGAGGAAACCGGCTTCATGCCGTCGAAGAAATTCGCGGACGGAGCGGAGATCCAGGCCTATTGCCGGCTGATTGCGGAACGGTTCGGTTTCGCCGATCGCGCGTTGTTCCATACGCTCATCACCTCGCTCAAATGGGATGAGGCGATACAGCGCTGGCGTGTGGGCACCAGCCGGGGCGACGAGTTCCGCGCCCGCTTCGTCATCATGGGCTGCGGTGTGCTCAATATGCCCAAACTGCCGGGCATCGAGGGGATCGGCCGGTTCAAGGGGAAGATTTTCCACACCGCGCGCTGGGACTATGATTATACCGGCGGCAGCCATGCCGCGCCCCTGCTCGACAAGCTGGCCGACAAGCGTGTCGCCATCGTCGGCACCGGCGCCACCGCGATCCAGGCGGTGCCGCATATCGCCCGGCACGCGAAGCAACTCTATGTTATCCAGCGCACCCCCTCGACCGTGGACGAGCGGCCCAATCCGCCGACTGATCCCGACTGGGCCGCCGCGCTTCAGCCCGGCTGGCAGGCGGAGCGCAAGGCCAATTTCCATCGCGCGGCGATGGAATTCTTCGCGCCTGGCGAACCGGACCTCATCTGCGACATATGGACCGAGATTGCGCGTAACCTTGCCGCCGAACTGGAGGCTGCGGGCTGGCCGCAACTGACATTTGAAGAGTTCATGGCGCGGCGCGAGGTCGTCGATTACCGGGTGATGGAGCGGTTGCGCGCGCGCGTCGATTCCATGGTCGAGGACAAGGCGACGGCGGAAGCGCTCAAGCCCTGGTATCGCTTTTTGTGCAAACGGCCGCTGTCGAGCAACGACTTCTATGCCGTTTTCAACCAGCCCAATGTCGAATTGATAGACGTAGCCGGTTCCAGGGGGCTGGAAGCGATCACCGAAAGCGGCTTCGTGTCGAATGGCGTCGAATATCCGGTCGACTGCCTGATTTTCGCGAGCGGCTTTGAAGTGACGAGCGAACTGAAACGGCGCTGGGGCATCGACGTGGTGGAGGGCCGCGATGGCCTGTCCATCTATGACCATTGGGCCGAAGGGCCGAAGACGCTGCACGGCACCATGACCCATGGTTTTCCGAACCAGTTCTTCATCGGTTATATCCAGGGAGGGCTGAACGCCAGCGTCACCGAACAATTCGGCTATCAGGCGGAACATATCGCCCATGTCATCCAGGCGACGATGGCGAAAGGCGCGCTGTCGGTCGAAACCACACAGGTGGCGCAGGACGATTATGTCCGCCATTTCACCGAGACGGAAATGGACACATCCGCCTTCCAGCGCGAATGCACGCCCAGCTATTTCACCAACGAAGGCCAGGTGAAGGCGCCTTGGGCGTTGTTCCGCGGCTATGGCCCCGGCTGGGGTGCTTTCCAGGCGCTGCTGAACGACTGGCGAGAGCAGGGCGACCTGGCCGGAATGGAATTGCGGTCGTGATCGCCGGGGGGATGATGTGGCTCGTCCGCCCGCTTTCGCTTGGGCGCCCGCACTCGATCGCGATAGCCTGGCAAGCCGGAGCAGGATGCGGGAGGATGGCGTGAACAAGCCGACCAACATCGATGTCGAGGATCTGGCCAAGCCGCTGACCTATTCGGTCGAGGCCTTCCTGTCGAAAGACTATGCCTTGGCCGAGAAGGAGCAGCTTTGGCCCAAAGTGTGGCAGATGGCCGCGCGGGTCGAGGAACTGCCGGAGGTTGGCGACTGGCTGACCTATGACATATGCGACGATTCGATCATCATCGTCCGGGTTGCGCCCGATCGGTTGAAGGCTTTCCACAATGTCTGCCCCCATCGCGGGCGGCAGTTGGTCGATGTCCCGCGCCATGTTCATTCGGTGCGCGGCACCAAAAGGCGCAATTTCATCTGCGGCTTCCACGGTTGGACCTTCGATACGGAAGGCAACAACATCTATATCCTCGATCCGCAGGACTGGCAGGGCGCGCTGACGCCTGAATGCACGCACCTGTCGGAGGTTCGGGTGGATATCTGGGGCGGCTGGATCTGGGTCCATATGGATCAGCACGCAGAACCGCTGACCGAATTTCTGGGCGACGCAGGGCGCATCCTGTCCCATTTCGAATTGGACAAGATGCGCTACAAATGGCGCAAATGGGTGGTTTATCCGGCCAACTGGAAGACCGCGCTCGAAGCCTTCATGGAACCCTATCATGTCGCGGGCACGCATAGCCAGTTGCTCGCCTATGGCGATTATTACGCCTACAGCGCGGCCTATGGCCTGCATGGCGTGAGCGGTTTCGACCAGCGCGACCCGGCCTTCGCCATGAGCCAGAGCAGCAGCGTGACGCGCGCGGGCAAGGGCGACGATCCGCGCCGGTCGACCTATGAATTGATCCGCGAAAATTATGAGACGCTGAACTATGCCGCGTCCACCGAAACGCTGGTCAACGCGGCCAGCCGGCTGGTGGACGAACTGCCCGAAGGCACGCCCGCGTCCGATGTCATCGCGCACTGGCTGAAATCCGCCAAGGCGGACGACGCGGCGCGCGGGGTGATCTGGCCGGAAATTCCGCCGGAGGTCATGTCCGAGGCGGGGCTGGCCTGGAACGTCTTTCCCAACATGTCGGTGCTGCACGGCATCACCTTTGCGCTGTGCTACCGGACGCGGCCCTTTGGCGACGATCCCAATATGTGCATTTTCGAATCCTATGCGATCGAGCGCTTCCCCGAAGGGGAGGAGCCGACGACCGAGTGGGAAGAGACCGAGCCGACCGCAGAAGGCTGGGGTTCGGTCCTCGCGCAGGATTTCTCCAATATGGAGTGGGTGCAGAAGGGCATGAAGTCGCGCGGTTTCCGCGGGCCGCTGCCCAATCCGCATCAGGAACGCAAGATCACCAATTTCCACCGCAACCTAGCCGCGTACATGGGTACGGGCGCACCGAGGTTACTGAAATGAGCTATGACGACCCCAAGCCCGCAACGACAGTGACTCCATCGGGCAAGCAGGGAACCCCGGTCTACAAGCGCGTGCTGGACCTGTTCGAGGCGGAGGGGATCAATACCCTGTTCGGTATTCCCGATCCCAATTTCGTGCATATGTTCCTGGAGGCGGAGCGGCGCGGCTGGACCGTCGTCGCCCCCCATCATGAAGCCGCCGCCGGCTTCATGGCCGAGGCCGCGTCGCGCATCACCGGCAAGCCCGCGGTCGCCATCGGCACGCTGGGGCCGGGCATCGCCAATATGGCGCCCGCCATCCAGTGCGCGCTGGTCGAACATTCGCCGGTCATCTTCCTGTCGGGCCAGCGCGCCCGCGTGACCGAACAGCGTGTCCGCCGTGGCCGCATCCAGTTCGTCAAGCAAATGCCGCTGTTTGAAAATTCGGTGAAATATGCCGCATCGATCGAATATGCCGACCAGACCGACGAGGTGATCCGCGAGGGCATCCGCAAGGCGATGGGCGGCACGCCTGGCCCGGTCTATATCGAATATCCCAGCCACATCATCCTGGAAGAGCTGGACCTGCCCGCGCCGCTGGCGCCCGAACGCTACCGCCTGGTCAACCAGGGGGCGGACATCGACCGGGTGAAGGAAGCGGCCGAGCTGATCCGGGCGGCGAAGAACCCGATCCTGCTGCTTGGTCATGCGGTCCACACATCGCGTTCCGGCGCGGCGGTCAAGGAACTGGCCGACCTCATGAACTGCCCGGTGATCCAGACTTCGGGCGGCACCAGCTATATCAAGGGGCTGGAGGACCGGACCTTCCAATATGTCTTCTCCAACGCCTCGATCGAGGCGGTGACGGAATCCGACCTGGTGCTGGCGCTGGGTACGGAACTGGGCGAGCCGGTGCATTTCGGCAAGTGGCGCTACTGGCAGAAGAATGAGGCGATCCGTAAGTGGATCTATGTCGAGCAGGACCCTGCGGCGATCGGCGTCAATCGCCCGATCGACGTGCCGCTGGTCGGCGACCTGCGCGGCGTGGTGCCGCAACTGGTGGCGGCGCTCAAGGACACGCCGCGCGCGCCTGCGCCGGGCCTCGCCAAGTTCATGAAGGAAGGGCAGGCCGAACTGGACGAACTGGCGGCGGAATCGCTGACCAAGAGCGACGGCACCGGCGAACTGGCAATCCATCCCGCCCGTCTGGCGGTGGAGGCGACGCAGGCTTTCCCCAAGGATGGCATATTGATCCGCGACGGCGGCGCAGGTGTGATCTTCCAGTGGACCTATTCGCAATGCAAGCCGCATGACGTGATCTGGAACCAGAATTTCGGCCATATCGGCACCGGCCTGCCCTATGCCACCGGCGCGATGCTCGCGGATCAGGCGGCGACGGGGGTGACGCGGCCGGGGATGCTCATCACGTCGGACTCCTCCTTCCTGTTCCACATTGGCGAACTGGAAGTGGCCGCGCGCAAGAAGCTGCCGCTGGTCTGTGTCGTCGGCGTCGATCATCAATGGGGTCTGGAAGTGGGCGTCTACAAGCGCACCTTCGGCCAGGGCACGGAAGAGACCGGCACCCATTGGAGCAAGGACGTCCGTTTCGACAAGATCGCCGAAGGGTTTGGCGGTCACGGCGAATATGTGACCAGGGCGCAGGACATCAAACCGGCGATCGAGCGAGCCTATGCCAGCGGCAAGGTGGGTGTGGTTCATGTCGTGATCGACCCCAAGGCCAATTCGGAAGAGATGCCGAAATATGCCGAGTTCCGCACCTGGTATGCCGAGGGGACGCAGTAACGAAAAGTTCCTCCCTTTGCAGGGGAGGATGAGAAGGAGTGGACATGCGCGACTATCGGAACTTCTATATTGACGGCCAATGGGTCGCCCCGGTCGATCCGAAGACCGCGGATGTCATCAACCCCGCCACCGAGGCGGTAGCCGGCACGATCGCGCTTGGTTCGGTCGCGGATGTCAACAAGGCGGTCGCCGCCGCGCGCAAGGCTTTCCCGGTCTGGTCGGAAACGACGCGGGAAGAGCGCCTTGACCTGCTCAAGGCGATACAGGCCGAATATCAACGGCGCCTTCCCGATCTGGGGGCGGCCATTCGCGAAGAGATGGGTGCGCCTTCGGGCCTGGCCAATGGTTTCCATGTCGGCCTGGGCGCCGGGCATCTCCAGACCGCGATCGAACTGCTTGAGACTTTCCCGTTCGAGGAACTGCGGGGGAGCACGCTGATCCGTCGCGAGCCGATCGGCGTTTGCGCGCTCATCACGCCGTGGAACTGGCCGATGAACCAGACCTGTGTGAAGGTCTTCCCCGCGCTCGCGACCGGCTGCACCATGATCCTGAAGCCGCCGCAACTCGCGCCTTTTTCGGCGCAGATACTGGCCGAGATCCTTGATGCGGCCGGTGTGCCGGCGGGCGTGTTCAACATGATCCAGGGGCAGGGCAGTGTCATCGGCACGGCCTTGTCGACCCATGAGGATGTCGACATGGTGAGCTTCACCGGATCGGAAGCAGTGGGCGTCCAGATTCAGCAGGATGCCGCGCGCACGGTCAAACGGGTCGGGCTGGAACTGGGCGGCAAGAGCGCCTTCATCGTGCTGGACGACGCGACCCTGGCCGACAATGTCGCGGCGGCGACGACCGGCATGATGGGCAATTCCGGCCAGACCTGCAGCGCCGGCTCGCGCCTGCTCGTGCCGTGCGCGCGGATCGATGACGCGCTGGCTGTAGCGAAGGCGGCGGCCGAAGGCGTCACGGTGGGCGATCCAGCGGGAGAGGTCGCCATGGGGCCGGTCGTGTCCAAGGCGCAATATAATATCGTCCAGGACTATATCGCCAAGGGACTGGAGGAAGGGGCGACCCTCGTCGCCGGCGGCTCCGGGCGACCCGAAGGGGTGGAGCGCGGCTGGTTCGTCCGGCCCACCGTCTTCCTGGGCACCAACGACATGGTCGTCGCGCGCGAGGAGATTTTCGGGCCGGTCCTCGTCATCATCCCCTATGCGGATATCGACGACGCCGTGGCCATCGCCAATGACAGCCCCTTTGGACTGGCCGGTTATGTGAACGGCCTCGACACGGATGCGGTTCATGCGATCGCCCGGCGGCTGCGCACTGGCTGGATCAGCATGAATGGCGGTTTCGACTTCCACGCCCCCTTTGGCGGCTACAAGCGTAGCGGCAATGGCCGCGAATGGGGCGAGTTCGGTTTCCATGAGTATCTGGAGACCAAATCGATGCTTGGCTACGCCTGACATGAGTGCGCGCTATACCCCGCCGCAGGGCATGGCCGCGGCTGATGGCTGGGGGCTGGAGCGATTGACGACACCCAGCCGCCTTTATGGTGCGAATGGCCTGTCGACGGGTCCCGACGGTCGGCTCTATGTCGCGCAGGTCGGTGGCAGTCAGGTCAGTGCGATCAACGTCGATGACGGGAGCATCGCGACCATCAGCCCGATGGGCGGGGCGATCGTGGCCCCCGATGATCTGGTATTTGACGAAGCGGGCAATCTCTACCTCACCGAAATTACCGAGGGCCGGGTATCGATGCTCACACCGGGCGGAGAGGCGCGCGTCATCCGTGGGGACATTCCCGTTGCCAATCCCATCACCTGGCATCAGGGACGGCTGATCGCCGGTGAGTGTCGGATGGGCGCCCGCATATTGGAACTGCCTGTCGATGGCGCCGCGCCGCGCGTCATCCTGGACGGCATACCCATGGCCAATGCTTTCCAGGTTGGTCCGGACGGCAAGCTCTACGTCCCGGTCATGGGCGCCAACCAGATATGGCGCGTCGACATCGACACTGGCGCGCATGAGGTGGTTGCGGGCGATCTGGGCGTGCCCGATTCGGTGAAGTTCGACAGTAAGGGACGGATCGTCACCACCCAGGTCGCCAGCGGCCAGGTGCTGCGGATCGACCCGGTCAGCGGCACGCGGGAGATATTGGCGGATATTGGTCCGGGTCTCGACAATGTCGCCTTCATCGGCGACCGCATCTTCGTGTCCAGCATCCCCGGTGAGATTACCGAGATTGTGGAACCGGGGAAGGTCCGCTCCATCGTCCCGCGTGCGTTGCAGTGGCCGCTGGGTCTGGCCATGGGGGCGGACGGCGTATTGTTCGTGGCCGACGGCACGTTCGGCTATCATCTGCGGCCCGGTGGCGCGCCCGACCTTGCCGGTATGATTTTCTATCCCGGCTGCCCCGGCTATATGCGCGGTGTCGCACCGGGCGCACAGGCCGGGGAGTGGGTCGTCACCACCGGCACGGGCAGCGTGGCGCGTTATCGGCCCGCGGAAGGCGCGAGCGATTTCCTGTCCCATGGCCATGACCGGCTGATGGGCGTGGCGGTCGCGCCGGGCGGTGCGGTGATCTTCGCCGAATATGGGACGGGACGCCTGCTCAGCGCCGCCGGCGGATCGGTCGATATATTGGCCGACGGGCTGGACGGACCGATGGGGGTGGCCGTCTCGGATGACGGGGATGTGTATGTGGCGGAAGCCGGGGCGGGTCGTATCGTCCGGTTGAAGGGCGGACGAACCGACATCGTCCTCGACGGCCTGAACCGTCCCGAAGGACTGGCCCTTAGCGGCGACCGGCTGTTTGTGGTCGATACGGGTGACAGGTGCGTGATTGGCTATTCGCTGTCCGGAGGTGCGCGCGAAACGCTGGCGGAGAATCTGCCGGTCGGCGCCCCCCTTGGCATAAAGCCCAAATATCTGGGGCCGATCGGCGACATGGCTGGCCCGATGATTAATTTCGCTGGCATCGCCGCTGGCGCGGATGGGGCGCTCTATCTGTCGGCCGATGCGGAAGGCAGCGTGATCCTTCTACGCCCCGCCTAGCTGACCGGACAGGGCGCGGGCGGCTTCCATCAACGCTGCCGATAATTGCGTCATCGCTCCGTCCCGTTGCAGCGCCGAGCCGATACCGATGGCCACCAGCGCATGGACCGGGCGGCCCGGCCCCTTCCAGACCGGAGCCGCCACGACCGTGGCTCCTGCGATATATTGCCCTTCATCGATCGCGAAGCCCTGCGCGCGTGTCTGGCACAACTGCTCCATCCAGTCTGCGAAGGGCGGCGGATCATCCCATCGCAACTGGTCGAACCGGCGTCTGAGTTCCTCTTCCGGATAATCGCCGAACGCGGCGATGCAGCGTCCCGTTGCGCTGATGAGTGCGGGAAACCGGCTGCCGACCTGGGTACTGAGCTGGAAGCCGCTGGACGACTGGGCCATGGCGACGACGATCATATGATCCAGGCCCATAGCCTGCACGCCCAGCATGGTGAGGCCGAAGCGCTGCGCCAGCCGATCGAGCAGGGGCTGGGCAAGATCGTTGAACGGATCGCGCCGCAACCAGTGACGCGCCAGCGTCAGCACCCCGGCCTCCAGCGCGTAGCGTTTGGTATCGGGATCGAAGGATACCAGTTCCTCCTCCACCAGCGCGCGCAGCACATAGAGGCAGGTGGATGGGACCAGGCCCAGTTCCTTGGCGATGGCCTGGACGCCCAGTGGCCGTTCGCTCCGTCCCAGCAGGCGCAGGATCGCGGCGGCTCGCGCAATGGCCGGCGCCTTGCTCTCCTTGATGGTGCGCGCGACCTTCCGGATGGGGGAGGGCGCTCGAACAGGGTCGGTCATCTGCCATATTCTCCATCGCCCAGGCGATGGACGATCATTCAAAATATAGAATATCATTCATAATTTACAACAATAGAGTCGGCGTGACATGGCGTTTGTCGAGGCGAAGCGGCAGGTCCGCCATTCGCCATGGTGAATGGACAGGATGAATGGCGAAGCTCACCGACTTGACCCGCTATGCCGATGCGCAGGCCCATGCGAATTCCGCAGCCCTGTGGGAACTGTTCGATGGTGATCGCGATCATCTCAATATCGCGCAGGAATGTATCACGCGCCATGCAGACGGATCGGGACGCGCAGCGGTGCGCATTGCTCATGCCGCCAATGCCGACGGTGTAGCCCGTGACGAGATATTGAGCTTTGATGCGATCGCGGCAGGCGCAGCGCAATTCGCGCATTGGCTGGATGCGGAGGGCGTTCAGCCGGGTGAACGCATCGCCTTCATGCTTGAACCCTCGCTGCCCTTCTATGTCTGCCTGTTCGGGGCGATGCAGACGGGCGCCATTTCGGTGCCGCTGTTCACCCTGTTTGGTCCCGATGCCTTGCGACTGCGGGTCGATGATTGCAGGCCCAGCATCCTCATCACCAATGCGGAAAAGGCGGAACTGGCGCGCAGCATCGACGGTCCCCGCGTGATCGTGGCTGATGGGGGGCTGCTGGACGAGATCGCCAAATTCCCGGCCAGCTACGAACCGAAAACGAAGGCCAACGATCTGGCCGTGTTCCAATATACGTCCGGAACCACCCGCGAGCTGCCGGAGGCGGTGAAGCATACGCATCGGGCGCTGGTCACGCTGATGTTCGCGGCGCTCTATGGCACGGGCATCCGGCCGGGCGACGAATTTTTCTGTCCGTCCTCGCCCGCATGGGGCCATGGCCTGTGGCACGGGACGCTGGCGCCGCTGGGGCTGGGCGTCACGACCGGCACGTTCGCGGGGCGTTTCGATCCGGTGCGGCTGATGAAGGCACTGGACGATTTCGGCATCACCAACATGTCGGCCGCAGCCACCCATTATCGCATGATGAAGAATAGCGGGAAGGCGGGCGACTATCGCTTCCACTTCGACAAGCTCAGCTACACTGGCGAGCCGATCGACCCGGCGACGCTGGAGTTCATCGACGAATATTTCCAGCGGCCGGCCTGCTCCATGTATGGCACGACCGAAATCGGCGTGGTGCTGGTCAACTATCCGGGCGCCGACGATTATCAGGTCAAGCCCGGATCGCTGGGCAAGGCAGTTCCCGGACAGCGCCTTGAAGTGCAGCGGCCCGATGGATCGGTCTGTGATCCGGGAGAGATTGGCGAATTGATGCTCTGGCGTGGCGGCGGCTGGATGTCGACCAAGGATCGGGCGAAGACCGACGAGGACGGTTATTTCTATCATTGCGGCCGCGCCGATGACGTCATCATCTCGGCGGGCTGGACGATGAGCGCGGTGGAGATCGAGAATACGCTGCTCAAGCATCCCACAGTGCTGGAATGCGCGGTGATCGGCGTGCCCGACGACCAGCGCGGGCAGGTGGTCAAGGCCTTCGTCATCGCCAATGTCACGGGCGATGATGCGCTGGTGACGGCGCTTCAGACTTTCACCCGCGAAAAGCTGGCGCAGCATGAGTTTCCCCGCATCGTCGAATTTGTAAGCGAACTGCCCAAGACCCCGGCGGGGAAAGTTCATCGCAAAATGCTGCGCGACCGGGAAGCGGCAAAGACCGCAGAATTGTCGCATTGATTTTCAGGAGAAGAAACATGGCAACATTGGCGGAAAAGCCTACCAACAAATTTCCCAAGATCACCGAAGAAGGACTGGACGACCTGCGCCAGCGCATCGGCGTCAAGATCGAGAATACGGTCGAACCCTGGAACTATGAAGCGACGCGCGATGCGATCCGTCACTATGCGCATGGTATCGGTGACGATAATCCGCTGTGGTGCGACCCGGACTATGCGGCGAAGACCAAATATGGTGCGCTGGTCGCGCTGCCGAGCTTCCTGTTCACAACCAGCCGAATCATTTCGGGTTATTGCGGTGGCTTGTCGGGGGTTCACGCCATGTGGGCGGGTGCGGACTGGACCTGGCATAAGCCGGTGCTGCGGGGCGATACGATCCGTACCGAAGCCTATCTGAAAGATCTGATCGAGCATCAGACCAAGTTCGCTGGTCGTAGCTTCCAGCAGATCTACCATGTCGACTTCTTCAACCAGCATGGCGACAAGCTGTGCGAGGCTGATAGCTGGGTGTTTCGCACCGACCGCGACGAAGCGCGCGAACGCGGCACCAAATATACCGAGGCCCGTGGCCGGGTGGAGCCTTTCACCGACGAGCAACTGGCGGAGATGTACAAGCTCTACGAGAAGGAAGAGATTCGCGGCGCCACCCCCCGTTATTGGGAAGATGTCCAGGTCGGTGACGAACTGCCGCGCATGATGAAGGGGCCGATGACCGTCACCGGCTTCATCTGTTACGCGCAGGGTTGGGGCGGCCTCTATATCCGCGCCAACAAGCTGGCCTGGAAGATGCAGCAGAAGCATCCGGGCACCGGCATCAAGAACCGTTTCAACGTTCCAGACTGCCCGGAGCGCGTCCATTGGGACGAAGCCTTCGCGCTCGAAGTGGGCGCGCCCGGTGCTTATGACTATGGACCGGAACGCTGTAGCTGGCTGACGCACCAGGTCACCAACTGGATCGGTGACGATGGGTTCCTGCACAAGAGCAAGTGCCAGATTCGCCGCCACAATCCCGATGGCGACGTGATCTTCATCGACGGCAGCGTGATCCGCAAGTTCGAGGAGAACGGCAAGAAATATGTCGAGATCCAGCAGCGCGCGGAAACCCATCGTGGTGAGATTTCGGCCTTCGGCACCGCCATCGCGGAACTGCCGAGCCGGGCCTAATCAAAAGGAGCCGTCGCCGGTGCGATATGCGGCGGCGGCCCCTTCTGTCCTTCTCCGCCATGGCTACAGTCGTCCGAAGAGATGACAGGGAGAGTGCGGCCCATGGGCGAGAAGCGATTTGACGGCCGCGTAGCGGTCATCACCGGAGCGGGGCGGGGTTTGGGCCGCGCCTATGCGCTGTTGCTGGCATCGCGTGGAGCGAAGATCATCGTCAATGATCCCGGCGTCTCGATGCAGGGGGAGGGGATCGACGCTGGTCCGGCGCAAGCGGTCGTCGATGAAATTCATGCAGCCGGTGGCACGGCGCTCGCCTCCACCGCCAGCGTGGCGACGCCCGAAGGCGGGCAGGCGATCATCGATGCGGCGATCGGCGCATTCGGTCGCATCGACATCCTGATCCACAATGCCGGCATCGTTCGGCGCGGCGCGCTGGCCGAATTGTCCTGCGCGGATTTCGAGACGGTGATCGACGTTCACCTGCGCGGCGCGTTCCATGTGGTGCGCGCGGCCTTCCCGCACATGATCGCTGCCAATCATGGCCGTATCGTTCTGACCGGTTCGATCAACGGCTTATACGGCAATGCCGGCGTTGTGAACTATAGCGTGGCCAAGGCCGGAATGATCGGCCTGTCGAACGTCGCCGCGATCGAGGGTGCGGCGCATGATATCAAGAGCAACATCATCCTGCCGGGCGCCGTCACCCGCATGGCGGAGGGGCTGGATACCAGCGCCTATCCACCAATGGACCCGGAACTGGTGGCGCCCGCCGTCGCCTGGCTGGCGCATGAGGATTGCACCATTTCCGGCGAGATGCTGATCGCCATGGCCGGCCGCGTGGCGCGTGCCTATATGATGGAAACCCAGGGTGTGTTCCGCCCCGACTGGACGATCGAGCAGATCGCGGCGGACATGGATGGCATTCGCGATACCGACGCCGCGCTGTTGTTTCCACCCGTGCCGGACGGCCATCTTGCCCATTTGCGCCACAGCTTCGCCATGGCGCGTGGCGCCTGAAGAAAAGGGGGAGGGGACAAATCCCTCCCACATAGATTCACCCCCGGACAGGAATGGCGAAGCGATCGATATAGTCGCTGAAATGCGCATGGATGCCTGCCCGGTCGAAGCCGTAATCCTCCAGGGCATAGCTGTGCTTGCCATGCTTGCCCTGCGGATTGGCCGCCAGCGCCGCGCGCATCCCGCTTTCCGCCTCCGCCGTGAAGGGCGTGTCGAACCGCGTATAGAGGCGCTGCATCTCGCCGATCGGATCGCGCAGTTGTTCATCATACTGGATGTCGTGGATCGATTCCCAGCCATGTTTCTCGCGATAGGCCAGCATCCGCTCGATCATCTTGTCGAAGGTGCGCAGTTGCGACTGTCCGACCACGACCGGATCGACATCGGCGCTGAACATCTTGCGCACCTGATAGACCAGGCTGCAGGCGGAGGCGACGACATCCGCCGGGTCGCGATGGGTCATCACAAGCTGTGCATCGGGATAGACGCTGGTCAGGTCATCCAGGAACAGCGGGTGCCAGGGATTTTTCAGCGTCCACTGCCCGCCATTATGCGTCTGCAATAGCTGGAACAGTCGTTTCTGGTAGCGGAAGGCCGGCAGGTAGCTCGTCGAGAACAGCCATTTCTGATAGCTCGGGATGTTGAGGACCGAGTCGAAATATTGCGCGCAGAAGGACGGCGCCATCGAGAATTGGCACTCGGTCGGGCTGTCGGCATCCTCATGATGGATGGCCGAGATATGCGGCGCATATTTGAGCGACAGGGCGAGCCGCTCCTGCTCCGCCACATAGCGCGGATCGCTGTGCAAAGCCCCGGCGGCGGCGGGCGGCACGGTGTCGAACGCCTCCCAGCGCAGAAAGCAGCGCCGGGCCGGATCGGCGTTCAGCAGGTTGATGGTCAGCGTCGTACCGGTGCGCGGCAGGCCGAACACGAAGAGCGGCTTTTCCACCGGCCGCTCCAACAGGTCGGGGTGCCGGGCGAGCCAGTCCTCCACCTTCAGCCGGTTGATGAGCGTTGCGGTCAATTGCTGCGCCCAGCGGCCCTGGGCGCTCTCGGTCAGATTCGCCTCGCGATTGATCGCATCGACCAGGACGCCGAAGCCCTCCAATATCGCGTCGTCGCCCAGGTCGGTGAGGCCGGTCTGCGCGCGCGCTGCGGCCAGCAGGGCGTCGGCATCGATCCCGGCGGTTGTGATGGTCATCATCCTTCTCCTTCTTGTTTTTGTTTGGCCAGCCGTGCTTCGGCATCGGCGATTTCCGCCTTCAGCCACATGGTCTCCGACAGGTTGGCGCCGCCACTGGCGGCGAGCAATTGTTCTAGCGCGGCCTTCTTGACGTCCAGCGCAGCCTCATGATCGGGCGCGACATGCAGCGCGATATCGAGGAGGTGCAGCGCTTCGAGCGGACGTTGGCTCACGACATGGGCGTGTGCGCGCACCGCCAGTGCGCCAGCGCCTCCGGCCATTTCGGCCAGGTCGGCATCGACCGCCGATCGCGGTACGCCGTAGAGGGCGGTGGTGCCGTCGGCATAATGGAACCAGCCGGCATTCTCCTCCCAGATGGCGCGGACGACCCAGGGGGTCTTGCCGTGGAACTCGCCGATCTTGAGGTCGTCGGGCAGGGCGATCTCGCGCATCAGATCCTGCACCATCCGCCCCGCATTCATGCCCGCGATGGTCTCACGCTCCAGATAGCTGACCGCCGCGTGCATCCGGTCGAGATCGGCGCGAATGGTGTCGCGTCCCCGGATGGGATCGCCATGGCCGGTGATGACCAGTTCCGGTTCGAGCGCCCGAACCTGCTCGACCGATCGGAGATAGGCGCGCACCAGCCGGGGTCGATCTCCACGGATAGTGACCAGGTTGGGCATGGCTCGCCACACGGGGCCGAAGAGATTGCTGGTGAAGACGGTCTTTTCATCCGGCATCCAAAGAAAGACAGAACATAGCGTCTCGCCGCCGGGCGTCTTCACCACCTCGAACCGGCGTCCGCCCTGTTCGAATGCGTGCGTTGTCGCCACCGCGATGTCCGGTATGATGACGGGCGGCTTGGGTGGCGGCCCGTCGCGCCGCGTCATCGATGCCCAGAGCTTGCCAGATCGACGCCCCAGGAAGGGAGCAAGCCGGTCGAAATAGGCGGCCGTGTCGGTGAAGCCAGCACCCGCGATGACCTGCGTGCCGTCCTCCTTCTGCTCAGGCAACGCGCCATAATGGTCGGCATGGCTTTGGGTCAGGATGATGCGCCGCAGCGGACCCGTGCGGTGGGGGGCGAACAGTTCCTTGTTGCGTGCGCCATGGCCCAGAAAGCCGGTGTTGACCAGCAGATCGCCGTCCTTCGTCGTCACCAGATAGGCGTTGGTTATGTCCTTCACCATGAAGATGCCGTCGGCAATCGGTTCCGCCGCCGTCTGGCCATCGCCAGCGGTGACAAGCGCGCCAAGCGGGGTTTGTGGTTTACTGCTCATGCTGAATCTCCGGAAACTCGATCATGACCTTGGCCGACTGTGGCCGGGCGGCGATATCCAGGCCCTCGATCACCTGATCGAAAGGCAATGTGTGGCTGATGAGCGCGGCGATCTTGTCCTTCAGGCGCGGCATGGCGGCGATCACATCGGGCATCTCGGTCGGATAGCCGACCGCTGTCGTGATCGTCATTTCCGTGGTCAGCATGGGACCTGCCGGCAGCTCGATCGGTTTCAGATAGGCGGCGGTGATGACATGCCGGGCATGGGTCTTGGCCAGCGTCACTACATCGCGCAGGATGGACGGAGCGCCCGCCGCGTCGATATAGGCGTCGGTCTGCGCCTTTTCGCGGCCGAACACCGTCACCGTGCCGTGGATCGCCTTGATCCGTTGCAGCGCATCCTCCGTGCCCGGATTGACGCCATGCGCGCCCAGCGCCCGCGCGCGTTCCAGCCGTTCCTCGGCCAGATCGAGCGCGATCACATCCTGGCAGCCGCGATCGATGGCCCATAGCACCATGCCAAGGCCGATCGGCCCGCAGCCGAAGATGACCACCTTGTCTCCCGCCTTGACCTGCGCCCGGTTGACGCCGTGCATCGCGACGGACAGCGGCTCACACATGGCGGCCACTTCGAAGGGAATGCCATCGGGGATCGGCAGCAGGCTGTCGCCCAACCGGGCGTCGCGGACCAGCAGTTCCTCGGTAAAGGCGCCCTCCGGCCCGCCGCTGCCGATATAGCTGGGCGTCATCATCGGGTTGATGATGACGCCTTGGCCGACCGATACGCCCTGTACCTCGGCACCTACGAACATCAGCTCACCCGCGCCTTCATGGCCCAGCGCGGTCAGTTTGCCCGGCGTGGGTATTCCCCCATTCTTGATGTAGCTGAGGTCGCTGCCGCAAATGCCGCAGGCTTTCATCTTCACGACGACATCCTTCGGACCGGCCTGTGGCCGTTCATAGGGATCAAGCCGTACATCGTTCACGTCATGGATGGTGAGCAGACGCATGGGAATGGTCCTCCGTTCAGAAGGCATAAGGGGGATAGATCAGGCTGCCGCCGTCGATCACGATCGTATCGCCGCTATGAAAGCGCGAGGCGTCGGAGCAGAGATAGGCGCCGATCCCTTCGAAATCCTCGATTGCGCCGGGCCGATGGATTGGCGTCTTGGCGGAAAAATGCGCGTCGACCGCGGCCATGCGCGCTTTCATCTCTTCGCTCATCTCACCATCGCCGCCGATGCCGGTCTTGACGTAGCCGGGGGCGATCGAGTTGGCGCGTATGGCATATTTGCCCAGTTCCGCCGCCATGCCGCGTACGGCAGCGCCCATGCCGCCCTTGGATGCAGCATAATTGTTGATTCCCGGCATACCATGGAACATCGACAGGCTGCCGCAATATACCAGGCTGCCACCCGGCTCGCCGGCCTCGGCGCGCGCGACCATCGCCCTGGCGCCTTCGCGCAGGGTGAAGAAGGCGCCGTGCAGGTTGACCGCCAGCAGGTCATGCCATTCCTCCGCGTCCAGCGTCAGCACCGATCGGCTGCGGGAAGCGCGGCCAGAATTGGCGAAGACGCAGTCGATCCGGCCGAAATCGGCCAGCAACTTGGCATAGCCATCGATGATCGCCTGTTCCGACGCGACATCGACCCGATAGGTTTCGACCCGGCCCGCGCCAGCCGCCAGCAGATCGGCCTTGGCGGCTTCGTTCTTTTCGGCGTTGCGCGCCCAGATCGCGATCTTGCCGCCCATCCTGGCAATGCCGCGCGCAAAGCCCAGGCCGATCCCGCCATTGCCTCCGGTCACCAGCGTCACCTTGCCCGAACAGTCGAACAGACCCGTCACATCACTCTCCTTGAGAATAGTCGCCGCCGTCGGCGGTCGTTGTCACACGCGCGACTGTCCGCGAGAGTGGCATCGCCTGCAATTGACGTGGCTATCGTTTACCAGCCATAATCCACCGATAAGGCCAAGACCGATGAAGCCGGGGAGAGCAGGGTGTCGCAGGAGGAAAGTTTCGCCAATTCTATTTTTGAAGCGGAATTGGTCGTGCCTTCCGCTTTGGTTCGGATCATGCGGCTGCAACTCGACCAGCCGACGAACCGGCTGTTCCGCCGCACCGATCATTACTGGCTCGACCTGTGCCTGACATCGCGTCCGGAACAGGCGCGCGGTTGCTATCGCGAACGTTGGGGGCCGCATCGTTATGAACCGCTGGGCGAGATATTCCTGGTGCCCCCCGGCGAGGCGATCCATGTGCGCAGCGATGCCGGTGGGCGACAGGCGTCGGTGGTGTGCGAGATTCCCGCCGCCGCCATCGACCGCTGGCTCGACGGCAGCATGGAATGGACCGACCGTCGGCTGGCGGCGGGTCTGGACATTGCCCATCCCCATATGCGCGCCTGCCTGCTGCGCCTGGCGGCGGAAGTGCGGCATCCCGGCCCGGGGGGAGAAGTTCTGGCTGAACTGATCGCGCAGCAACTGGCGATCGAGGTGGCGCGCTATTGTCAGGCGATTGCGGAGGGGCCGATCACGGGAGGACTCGCTTCCTGGCGGTTGCGGCGGATAGACGAACGGTTGCACCAGTCCGGCCCGCCGCCGCCGCTGGAAGAGTTGGCCACGCTCTGCAACATGTCGGTGCGTCAGCTCACCCGCGGTTTCCGGACGAGCCGGGGTTGTTCCATTGGCGACCATGTCGCCCAGATGCGGATCGAAATGGCCAAGCGCCATCTGGCGAGCGACGAGAATATCAAGGAAATCGCCTTCGCGCTCGGCTTCGCTTCTCCTTCCAGCTTCGCCTATGCCTTTCGCCGCGCGACCGGTTCCACCCCTCGCCTGTTTCGTCAGCGAAACCTGTCGCGCACACGTTGATGCGGGCTATGGCTGGATATGTTGGGTAAGTCCCGCTGTCGATAGATGTCGTGGTTGGCGCGCCTGTCATAACTGTCCATTTCGGTGTCACGATAATCGGGAGAGGGCCGGCCATGATTGTGGGACGCCATTATCAGAACGCGTATGTGACGCGGAATGTCGACAAGGCGGTGACGGAGTTCAAGGCGCGCGCCGATGTGCGTGCGCTGCATGAGATCGAAGTGCCGGTGCATGTCTGGACGCCGCAAGGCGAAGGAATAGGCGTGCAGAAGCTGGCCTTCGTCTGGGTCGAAGATCTGAACTATGAATTGATCGAACCCAAGGAGGGCGACGTTCTTGCCCTCTATCGCGATGCGCTGCCTGCGGATGACCGGCTGGTCTTTCATCATGTCTGTCATGTCGTGGACGACTGGGACGCACTCATGGCGCAGGTCGCCGGGCAGCCGTTCCCGATCGTCCTGAAAGGGGGGACGCCGAATATGTTGCAATTCCTCTATCTCGATACGCGGCCATGGCTTGGTCATTACACCGAATATGTATGGATGGTGCCTGACCGCTGGGCGGCGATGGGCGGACGATGATCAACCTGGTCCGTTTCGGCACGCGGGATCTGGATCGCGCCAAGGCCTTCTATGATGAGATCGCGGCCCTGGTCGGCGCCACTCGCGCGTTCGATCGTCCGGATCTTGTCGCTTACCGAACGGCAGACAGCGGAATGCTGCTGATCGGTATGCCGTTTAAGGGTGACGCGACGCCGGGCAATGGCACCCAGGCCGGCATCCAGGCGGCCAGTCGTGCGCAGGTCAACGCCATCCATGCCAGGGCCACGGCCCTGGGCGGCACATGCGAGGGCAGGCCCGGCATTCGCGGCGACGATCCCAACGGTTTCTACGGCGCCTATTTCCGCGACCTCGACGGCAACAAGCTGGTCGTGTTCCGTTTCGGCCCGCCTGATTAAAGCAGGCTGCCGCCGTCCACCGCATAGACTTGCCCGGTGATGAATCCGGCCAGGTCGCTTGCGAGATAGAGGGCGAGCGACGCGACCTCCTGAGCGGTGGCGACAGGCCGACCCAACACTGTCTGGCGCGCACGCTTCGCCATGTCCTCGGGGCTGGTCCCGGCAAAGGCTTTTCGGAAGAAATCATTGTCGGGATTGAACCGGCTGCCTTTGCTGAAGGCGTCGGGGTCGGTCGAGATCGTGCCGTAGGGTGCGATGCAATTGACGCGTATGCCGAGCGGGCCGACTTCCTTCGCCAATACCCTGGTAAAACCATGGACGGCGGCTTTTGCGGCGGAATAGACGGGCAGCATATAGTCGCCCACCAATCCAGCGGTCGATCCGATATTGATGATCGCGCCGCTCTTCCGATCGATCATCGCGGGCAGCACGGCATGAGTCATCCGCAGCACCGTACCCAGATTGAGGTCGATGTCGCTGTCCCACGTGGCGGGATCGGACTCGGCGAAGAAGCCGGCGCCGATATTGCCGCCGACATTGTTGACCAGGACGGCAACCGGCCCCATCGCTTCGGCGGATGCGGCGATCTGGAGCGCGGCGTTCGGATTGGTCAGGTCGGCGGAGACGAAAAGCGCGCGCTCGGCCCCGCGATCCAGACACTGGGCCACAACATGTTCGCCCGCTTCCTGATCGCGCCCAACAGCGATTATGGCGGCGCCCTCCGACGCAAAGTCCAGTGCGATCGCGCGGCCGATATTGGCCGTTGCCCCGGTGACGATCGCCACTCGGCCTTTCAGGTCCAGGTCCATCGCTTTCCTCCATTCATAGGATTGCCCGGATCATGCGCGGCCTCACCGGAGCCTAGATAGGCTGGGTAACACAGGCGACAGGTGCAAGGAGTCAGGGCACGATATTGCCGGTGCGATGGCCGTGTGAAGTGGCGGAGCGCAAAGGAGAATCGCGGCGGCGATATATAGACAGACCTGTTGGTTAAGGGCTTCGCTCTCTGAGGGGATCGGGCATAACGAGAATCGTAAAGAACAGAAACGATCATTTGCGCCGATCGCGAACCGAAGATTCGCCGTGGCGCCGATTAGGGGAGGAGAACCAAGTGAAGCGCATCACCGCATATCACCTCATGGGCGCGAGCATTGCCGCCCTGGCCGCTTCGACAACGGTAATGGCGCAGGAGGCGCCGCAGGACGGCGGGTTCGATGCGCCCACCATCATCGTTCAGGCCCGTCGCCGTGAAGAAGATGTGCAGGACGTGCCGGCCGTCATCAACGCGGTGACCGGCCAGTCGCTTGGCAATCTCAATTTCCGCGAGTTCGCCGAAGTGAAATCGCTCGCTCCCGGCCTGGAACTGTCCACCAACGCGAACGGTATCGGCGGTAATGCGCGCCTGCGCGGCGTCAATTTCGATGCCAATGCCAGCGGCAATAACGGCACGGTCGAATTCTACTTCAACGATGCGCCAATCTCGCCCGGCGTCGTCCTTCAGCAGATGTACGATATCGGCCAGATCGAAGTGCAGCGCGGCCCGCAGGGTACGTTGCGTGGGCGTGCATCGCCGTCCGGATCGATCACCATCACCTCGCGCAAACCCGACCTCAACCAGTTTGGCGGCTATGTCGATTGGACCGGCAACGACATCGGCACGTTGAATTTCAAGGGTGCGCTGAACCTGCCCATTATCGAAGGCGTGGCCGGTCTGCGCGTGTCAGGTGTGTGGGACGAAAATGAGGGCGACCGCGTGCGTCCGCTGGTGCGCAGCGCCGGCGCGCCCGATCCGCATTCCCGCACGAAGAGTTTCCGCGTCGTCGGCGCGGTCGAGCCGACCGATTGGCTCAAGCTGGAAGGCACCTATCAATATCTTGATCGCGATGCGCGGACATACGATCAGGCGATCTCCTTCAGCGAGGCCAATCCTGACGCGACGCCCAGCCCGGTGCTCATCACCGCCAAGGACCGGCTGTCCATCCAGGAACAGCCCCGCATCATCAATCAGCGGATCGACATCTTCAACTGGCGCGCTGAACTGGCGGCTGCTGGCCAGCGGCTGATCTATCAGGGCCAATGGTCGAAGCAGGATTTCCATTCGACCGATAATATCGATCGAGGCAATTTCTTCATCGGACGCGATGTCAACCAGATCACCGATACGATCGCCAAGCAGACATCCCATGAAGTGCGGCTACAGAATGAAGCGCGGGTGTTCGATATCTTCGACTATGTGGTCGGGTTCTTCGACAGCAAGCTCCGCCCGCCGACCAGCCTGACGTCTCCGACCATCGTGCGCCTGCCCACAGCGTTTGGGGGTGGCATCGCGTCCATCGTGCAGACCGACATTGCCCGAACGGGCGGATCGCATGAACAATCCTTCTTCGGCAATCTGACGGCGCATATCGGGGAAAAGACCGAGCTTTCGGGCGGCCTGCGGCGGATCAAATATGACTCTGAGAATTTCTTGGCCGTCAACGGCAACACGATCGCTGCCGATAGTCAGAATCTGAAAAAGCTGATCTACAGCGCGTCGATCAAGCATAATTTTTCACGGGACTTCCTGGTCTATGCAGCGACGGGCAGCTCGATGCGTCCGGGCATCAATGTCGTGGGTGACTTCAACATCGCCAAATCCGAACTGGAAAATAGCTTCCTCAATCTGCCGCCGGAAACCTCGAAATCCTATGAGCTTGGTTTCAAGAGCACATTGATGGGAGGAAAGGCGCGCTTCAACCTCACCGCCTACCACCAGAAGTACAAGAATTTCCCGTTCCGCGTGCCTAATAACGGTGTCTATTATGTCGATACCATCGCCATCCGGAATGCGTCGGGGCAGGTGACAGGGACGGCGCAGCAGGTCAATTCGTTCAACTTCGTGGGCGCCGTGCCGGTCGAGGTGAATGGTGTCGAGGGCGAATTGTTCGTCGACGTCAACCGCCATTGGAATGTCGGACTGTCCGCCAGCTATTCGCTGGGTAAGATCAAGGGTGGCAACATCCCTTGCAATGACCTCAACGGGGACGGCGTGCCTGATCCTGTCGGTGCAGCGCCCAGCCTGACTCAATTGCAGGCGGCGGTCGGTGCGAACAATATCTCCTCCTGCAACGTGACCCAGCGGGCATCCTTCATGCCGCCGCTGACGGCGACGCTACAGAGCGAATATCGGGCGCCGATTTCCGATAAGGTGGATGGTTTCCTACGGGGGCTTGTCAGCTACAACGGCCAGTCGCAGGGTGATCCTGCCAATAATTTCGACGATGTGGGCGCTTATGCGCTGGCCAATCTCTATGCCGGTATCCGCGATCCGGACGGTGGCTGGGAAATCTCCCTGTTCGCCAAGAACCTGTTCGACACGACCAAGGTTCTGACGCGCACGACGCCGCTCTTCACCTCCTATCAGCAGATCACCGGTTTCACATCGACCGGGGCGACGACGACGGCGGCAACCTACACCAGCACCTATACAGGGGCTACCGTCACGCCGCCGCGCGAGTTCGGCGTCAACGTCCGCTTCTTCTTCGGTTCGCGCTGAGAATAAGGCGTGCAGACATGGTGGATTGGCCGGGCGGCTCCGATCGTCGTCCGGCCAATTGCTGTCTTAAGCCTGGAAAATACTGCCATTCTTCGCGGCAGCGATGATCGGCCGGCCCTGATTGACTCCGTGGCTGAGACGGGCAGGGATAAAGCAATCAACAACGGTGATGATCACTGCACTTGCCGAATGGACAATGCTGATGTTGACTTGTGCCGTCACATCGGTGGCGCCTTCGTCGCGCGGCAAGGCGCGCGTGGGGAGAGGCCTGGGAAAGCAAGGAACGGCGGCATGACGGAAGCACGGAAAAGGCGGTCTCGCGACCCCGAAGCAACACGGGAAGCGATATTGGAAGCGGCACGCGCGTTACTGGCCAAGGATGGACCGGAAGGCATCAGCCTGTCGGAAGTCGCCGTTCTGGCCGGCGTCAATCGCGGCACCGCCTACCAGCATTTTGAAACACGGGAGAAATTGATTCAGGCGACGGCCGATTCGGTATCGGATCGGATGTTCCGCACGGTTTTCGGCGATCCGGAAACGATCGGCGAACGGCGTGTCGAACAGGTGGACATTGCCGATACGACCGACCGTCTTGCCATCTTTGCGATGGACAATCCCGAACTGTGCCGGATCTGGCTGCTCCAATTACTGGCGTCTTCCGATCCCATGGCCGATCCCTTCTGGCGCGAATATGAAGGATCGTTGCAGCGCTTCGCCGACACGGATCTGTCGCAGGACGACATTGATGTCGAAGTCCTATCGGTCCTGATGCTGGCGGGCGCCTTCCTCTGGCCCGTCTGGGCGCGGTCCCATGCGCGCGGGGACCAGGAACGGCGTGATCTTGCCCGTCGTGTCGCGCAGGAATCGCTGCGCTTGTGCATGTATGGATCGATGCGGCCGGAGCGCTATCCCGATATTGCCGATCGCTTGCGCCAGAGCCTCCCCAAATCCCCTTCATCCCCTTCCAGGAAGGAATAGCAGATGTTTTCCGCCATCTTGATCGACAAGACCGACGACGGGCAGAGCGTTTCACTGAAACAGGTCGACAGGGCGCAGTTGCCCGAAGGCGATGTCACCATCGACATTCTCTATTCGACGCTGAACTACAAGGATGGCCTAGCCATCACCGGCACGTCGCCGGTCGTGCGCAAATTCCCGATGGTGCCGGGTATCGATCTGGTCGGCACGGTCCAGGAATCCGATCATGTCGACTGGAGGGCCGGGGACAAGGTGGTGCTCAACGGTTGGGGCGTGGGCGAAGGGCATTGGGGTGGCCTTGCCCAGGTGGCGCGACTGAAGGGCGATTGGCTGGTGCCGCTGCCCGATGCCTTCACACCGCGGCAGGCAATGGCGATCGGCACCGCCGGCTATACGGCGGCCCTGTGCGTCGAGGCGCTGGTGAAGGCGGGCGTGACGCCGGATCAGGGCGAAGTCCTGGTGACGGGTGCGACAGGCGGCGTGGGAAGCGTGGCCGTCGCGCTGCTCAAGAAGGCGGGCTTCACGGTGATCGGTTCGACCGGCAAGGCGGCCGAAGCCGACTATCTTACGCAGCTTGGCGCCGACGGCGTGATCGATCGGGCGGAATTGTCGGAAAAGGGCAAGCCATTGCAGAAGGAGCGCTGGGCGGGCGTGGTTGATTCCGTCGGGAGCTTCACCCTGGCCAATGCCTGCGCGCAAACCCGCTATGGCGGTGCGGTTGCTGCTTGCGGACTGGCGCAGGGGGCGGATTTACCGGTCACGGTGATGCCCTTCATCCTGCGCGGCGTGCGCCTGCTCGGCATCGACAGCGTGATGGCGCCGCGCGCGCCGCGCATGGCGGCTTGGGAACGGCTGGGGCGCGATCTCGATCCCGCCCTGCTCGACCTGATCGCAGAAGAAATTGGGCTGGAGCAGGCTGTGGCCGCGGCGTCCGACCTGCTGGCGGGCAAAGTGCGCGGCCGCATCATCGTTGACGTGAACCGCTGACGGTCGCGCGAGAGGGAGAGGATCAGATGAACGACATGGTAACGATAGATCTTAGCGACGTCGACAAGCGCGTTGGCACGGCAATCGGTGGCGGCCAGATTCGCGAACCCCTGACTTCCAGCGATCTGCGCCGCTGGGTGATGGCGATGGACTATCCCAATCCTGTTCATTGGGACCCCCGTTTCGCGGCGGAAAGCCCGTTCGGCGGGTTGGTGGCGCCGCAGTCGATCGCGGTGTGCATGGACTATGGCCATGGCTGCGCGCCCGCCTGTGTCGGCTATATCAAGGATTCCCATCTGATCTTCGGTGGGGAGGAATGGTGGTATTATGGCGCGCGCATCCGGCCCGGCGACCATCTCACCCAGAATCGTCGTTTCCACGACTATAAGGTGAGCGACACCAAGTTCGCCGGGCCGACCATGTTTTCGCGCGGAGACACGCTGCATTATAAGCAGGACGGATCGCTGGTCGCCAAGGCGCGCTCGACCGCCATCCGCTATCTGAAGGACGAAGCCGAGAAGCGCGGCATGTATGACAGCATGTTGGGCGAACTGAAGCGCTGGTCCAATGCCGAACTGGCGGAGGTGGACGCGATCCGCCACAATTGGCTGATGGCTTATCGTGAAGGCGTGTCCCCCCGTTGGGAGGAGGTGGCCGTCGGCGACAAGCTCGTGCGCCGTGTCATTGGCCCGCATACCAAGGCGACCTTCGCCACCGAGTATCGCGCCTTCATGTTCAACATTTGGGGCAGCATGGACTGGGTCGCGCCTGCCGGGGTCGATGATCCTTGGGTCAATCAAGACCCCGGCTGGGCCGAAGGCTTCGGCTTCGACGAGGAAGGCGCGCTGATCGACCCGCGCAAGCGTGACGGCCTCTATCTCGGCCCCTCGCGCGGTCATGTCGATGACCAGAAGGCAGGCGAAGTCGGCATGAGCCGCTCTTATGGCTATGGCGCAACGATGCAGGCCTGGGCGACCGACTATATTGCTTACTGGGCCGGCAATGACGGCATGGTTCGCTGGATCAAGTCCGATTTCCGCGGCCCGGCCTTTGAAGGGGACGTCACCTATTTCGACGCGGAAGTCGTCGAGAAACGCGAAGTCACCGAATGGGGCGTGCCATTGGTCCGGGTACAACTGACGCTGGCCAACCAGGACGGCATGGTGCTGGTTAAGTCGGTCGCCGATGTCGAGCTGCCGCTGATCTGAACGCCGGGAACCGGAGCGACATCATGACCGATCGGCCGCTTTCCATCGTTGCGGGTTCGCCACTGGACGAGGAACCGGGCCTGGGCGCATTGACCCTGGGCGGCTGGCTGCGCGCGGTGACGGCGCGATCGGGACCGGCCGAGGCGCTGGTCCTGCACGAGGGCGCAGCGGTGACGCGCTGGACCTATGATGATCTGTGGGCGCGGGCCAATGCAGTGGCCCGCGCACTGGTCGCCTGCGGCGTGGGCAAGGGAACGCGCGTCGGCGTGCTGATGACCAACCGGCCCGAATTTCTCGCGGCGGTGTTTGGCACAGCCCTGGCGGGCGGGGTGGCGGCAACACTCAGCACCTTTTCGACAGCGGCCGAATTGGATCATTTGATTCAGTCTTCGGGTGCGCATGTCCTGCTGATCGAGCGGAAGGTCCTGAAGAAGGATTTTGCCGACATGATCGCCGAGCTGGAGCCAGCGATCGCCAGCGGCAAATCGGGAGAGTTGGCGTCGGTTCGCTTCCCTTTCCTACGGTACATCGCCTCGCTCGGCGGCGGCGCGGGGATGATCGAGGCGTGGGACGATTTCCTGATGCGCGGCGCAACGATCGATCAGGCGTTGGTCGATGCGGCGGCCGCGACAGTGATGCCCGCTGATCCGGGTGTGCTCTTCTTCTCCTCGGGTTCGACCGCCAAGCCCAAGGGGATTTTGTCCATGCACCGGGGGGTCACGCTCCAGCTCTGGCGCTGGAAGCGGTTCCTTGCCGCGAAAGAGGATGCCCGCGCCTGGTCGGCCAACGGTTTTTTCTGGTCGGGCAATTTCGCCATGGCCATCGGCGGTGCCCTATCTTCGGGCGGGAGCCTGATCCTGCAGGCGACTTTCCAGCCGGAAGAGGCGCTCAGCCTGATGGAAAAGGAGCGGGCGACCATGGCCTTCGCCTGGCCGCATCAATGGGCGCAACTGGAGGGCGCCGCCAATTGGCAGGATGTCGATCTTTCCTCGCTATATTATGTTGGACCGAACACGCCGCTCGGCCGCCATCCCACCGTCCGTACCGACTGGCAGGAACCGATGGCGGCCTATGGCAATACCGAAACCTTTACGATCAGCACCATTTTCGAATCCGGCACGCCGGATGCGGAAATCGCGGGCAGCCATGGCAGACCCTTGCCGGGCAATATCTTCAAAATCCTCGATCCGCTGACCGGCGCGGTCGTGCCGCTGGGCGAACGCGGGGAAATCGCGGTCAAGGGGCCGACACTGATGCTCGGCTATGTCGGCGTGCCGTTGGATGAGAGCGTGGATGCGGAAGGTTTTTTCCGGACGGGCGACGGCGGCTATCTCGACGCCGCAGGCCGTCTCTATTGGGAAGGTCGCCTCAACGACATCATCAAGACCGGCGGCGCCAATGTCTCGCCTGTGGAGATCGATGCCGTCATCAAGGGCTGTCCCGGCGTCAAGATGACCCAGACCGTCGGCGTGCCCCACGACACGCTTGGTGAACTGGTCGTCACCTGCATCGTCGGGCATGATGGCGCGACGTTGACGGAGGAGGATGTGCGTGGCTTCGCCCGGGCGCAGCTCGCCAGCTACAAGGTGCCGCGCCGCGTGCTCTTCTTCAGCGAGGGCGATCTGTCGCTGACCGGCAGCGCAAAGATCAGGACGGCGGATCTCAAGGCGCTGGTGGCGAAGCGGCTCGAAATGGAAGGCGCATGAGCGCGCTTGCCGAGCAGGCCCTGGCCATCGCCAATCTCAAGGCGCGCTATTGCGCCGCAGCCGATCGCGTCGCGCAGGATTCAGCGGAGGCGCGCAATCTGTTCGCCGATATCTTCACGGCGGATTTCATCGGCGATTATGGCATGGGCCTGCTCGAAGGCGGTCAGGCTATCACCGACTTTCTCTGCACGGCCATCGCCGGCAACAGCCTGTGGGTGCTGCACATGCTGCATTCGCCGCAGATCGAGATCGACGGCGATCAGGCTGCTGGCGACTGGACCGTCCTGGTCAAACTCAAACGGCGCGAAAACGGGGTCATCGACACCGTCTTGGGCCGCTATTCGGACCAGTTCCGCCTGACACCGCAAGGATGGCGGATCGCGCGCGTGCGCTTTGACCGTTTGGAATGAGGAGGATGGATATGGGTGATCGGTTCGCGGGAAGGACGGTGCTCGTCACCGGATCGGCCGGGGGGCTGGGGCGTGCCCATGCCCTGGCCTTCGCGCGGGAAGGTGCCCACCTGATTCTCGCCGACATCAATGAAGCCGGTCTGGCAGAAAGCCGGAGCCTGATCGAGCAAGTGGGCGCCAGCGTCGAAATCCATCGCGTCGATATGGGTGAGGAAGCCGACATCCAGGCCTGTGCCGACGCAGTGCTGGCCGCGCACGATCGGCTGGATGTGCTCATCAACAATGCCGGTCTCCATGCCGGAGAGATTGCGCGCGGTTTCTTCGGGCTGGGCCAGGCGAAATGGCAGCATTATTTTGCCGTCAACACCATCGGGCCGATGCTGCTGGCCGAAGCGCTCCGGCCCGCCCTGGCGCGGGCCAAGGGGGTCATCATCAACAAATCGTCGATGGCGAGCTATAACCCGGCAACCGCCTACGGCATCACCAAGGCGGCGCTCAACCTCTTCACCCATGCGATGGCGCAGCAATTCGGCGCCGATGAGATACGCTGCGTCGCCATCGCACCGGGGCTGATGGCGACGGAGGCCGCGCAGCAGGGGGTCGACGCCGCCAACTGGGAGAAGCTGAAGGCGATGCAGTCGGTCAAGCGTCAGGGAACGGCGGAGGATATCGCCCAGCTTGCCCTTTTCCTCGCTTCGGATGAAGGCAGCTTCATCAACAATCAGGTCATATTGTGCGATGGCAACAATCAGATGCGGGGCTTCCGTTTCTGATGGGCGCGCCCGGCTTTCCCGATTGGGTCTCCATCGCCAATCTCAAGGCGCGCTATTGTCGCCTGCTCGACCTCAAGGAATGGTCCGCTTTCGCCGATCTCTTCACCGAGGATGTCCTGCTCGACACCAGTGCTTCGGGCGGACCGCGTCTTGCGGGGCGGGAAGCGGTCGTCGCGATGGTGCGGCAATCGATCGAGGCGGCGCGGACCGTCCATCAGGTGCATATGCCGGAAATCACGGTGGAGCAGGATCAGGCGTCCGCGATCTGGCCGATGCAGGACCGGCTCGTCTGGCCGGATGGTCGTACACTCACCGGCTTTGGTCATTATCATGAGCGCTATCGACGGCAGGCGGGCGGCTGGAAGATCGCGGAATCGCGCCTGACACGCTTGATGCTGGAGATGCAGCGGCCGACGGGAGAGGGGTGATGCCGCGTTGTATCGTCGATGGTGTGGCGCTGGCCTATGAGATCATAGGCGATGGTATGCGAACGGCAGCGATTACGCCGGGTGGCCGCTTCTCGAAGGATGCGCCGGGGATCCACGAACTGGCGCAGGGAATCGCAGCGGGCGGTTTCCGGGTGCTGATCTGGGACCGCCCCAATTGCGGAGAATCCGATATCCGCGTGTCCGGCCCTTCGGAATCGCTCCAGAATGCGAATATGCTCGCGGGCCTGTTGCGTGCGTTGGACATGGGACCGGCGCTGCTGGTCGGTGGATCGGGCGGCGCCCGCGAAACCTTGCTCACCGCCATCCATCATCCTGATGTCGTGGAACGTGCGTTCATCCTCTGGCTGAGCGGTGGCGCAGTGGGGATCGCGACGTTGCCGTCCTTCTACTGTGCCGACGCCCTGATCGCGGCCACCCATGGTGGCATGGCCGAAGTGGCCGAACTCCCCGGCTGGCAGGAGCCGCTCATGCGTCATCCGCCCAATCGCGACCGCCTGTTGGCGCTTGATCCCGATGCTTTTATCGGGACCATGACGGCCTGGGCCGAAGCCTTCTTTCCGCAGTCCGGTGCGCCCATCCCCTGCGCCACCACCGATCAGCTCGCCCGGATCGCGATGCCGGTCATGCTATTGCGCAGCGGTGCTTCCGACATGCATCATAGCCGCGCAACCAGCGAGGCGGTGGCGGCGCTGATCCCCGGCGCGCGGCTGGCGGAGCCGCCATGGGGCGACGGAGAATGGGTGGAACGGCTGGTGGCGAACCTCAAGGGTGAAGCCGGGCTGTTCAGCCGTTGGCCGTTGCTGGCGCCGATGATCCTGGACTTTGCGGCGGGCGTCTAGGCCGGTTCATATCCGGATGGGGGTGCCTCGTCCTTCCAGCCAGCCCGGCGCGACTCCACGCTTTCGACCATTTTTGTCCAATAAGCGGGATTATTGGCCAGAAGGCGGATGTTGAAGCTGTCGGACGCCCGGAACTCCAGCACCTCGACACCCTGCTCGCCGGGCACATAGGCATAGGGTATGTCGGCGCCGACAAAAAAGCCGTCGCCCTTCCCCAGTGTTTCGGTGCCGATTCGCAACGATCCCGCCACGATATAGTAAAGGCAGTCGACATCATGGCTGTGCCTCGGAAGCGGGAAGCCGCTGCGGAACCAGGCATGGGTGAGGCTGATCCCCGGCAGGGAGAAGAGCAGCGTGACGCGCGTACCCTCCAGCATTCCCGCTTCGACAGCGGCGATCGATCCCGCCATCTCGACCGGTGTGGGCGGAACGGTCGACATCAACCCGCTCTCTTCGAAATCGCGTGCCTCGCTGGCGCGGAACAGGGCAAAGCGTGGCGCGGCGTTTTCAGGCATGGCCATCCCTTTCATCAACCGGAAAAGGCTGCGGCCGGACCGGCTGAGGGTCAAGCCAGCGTTGCCCATCAATGCCCCGGCGATCATTGCGCCTTCGCTGTGCAAGGCGCTGGCATGACCTGGCCGTCCGTGCTGCATTGCCGCCCGAAGATGCAGGAGATTGAGGGACATGAGCCTCTATACGACCATCCATCTCCATAACGTCCCGTCCGGGCGCGAGGGTGACTATGCGCAATGGTTCGATGGCAGGCATCGGGATGATCTGGCTCGTCTGCGGGGTTTTCGTTCGGCTGATCGTTACGCCGTGACGGCGGAGCAGATCATGCCGGACATTCCCCAGCCCTGGTCGTTCCTCAGCATTTATGATTTCGATTATCCGGCGGCTGAAATCGATCTTCCGGCCTTGGGGCCGCTGCTGGCCGAGGTGCGGGATGCGGGATTGATCGACGATGGCGCAGAGACCGAGCGCATCTACAGCTATGCCATGTATGGGGACTGGGCCTTCAGCCCCAATCATCGCACGGACCAGCCTTTCTCCGGGGTCAGTATCATCCTTGCCAATTTCGTCGCCGGACGGGAGGCGGAATATCATCATTGGTATGACACGGTGCACGCGCCTGAGGTGACGCGGGTGCCGGGCAAGGTGGCGATGAAGCGTGGCCGTCTGTCGCCGGTGCAGGTCGAGCCACGGCGTTACTGCCCCGGTAGTGACCTAGTTCTTTGTGCGCAGCAGACGGACGATCTGCTCTTCACCGTCAAGGATTTCAGCGCGCGCGCGCGTGGCGTCAGCCCCAGCGGCGTCGCCTTTGCGTCTCGGTCGGCGGCTGGCTCCTTCGCGCGCACCGTCCATTATTTCCGCAAGGTGAGCGGCACCCGCTTCTGGCCCGGTGGCATCGCCTATGATGGCGACCTGTCGGTCTATCCTGCGGATTTTGCTCGCCCGGTGGGGTGAAGCGGCGAACTATCGCGCGTACGATGGTCTGTCTCTTGCCTGATACCTGCGACTGAAGGCAGGTAGGGGGAAAGAGCGGAAAGAGGATGGAAGGCATGGGCAAGACGATCGTCATTACCGGTGCAGGCGATGGCTTGGGCCGTGCGCTCGCCCGGCGCTTCGCGGCGGACGGGGAGACGGTGGTTCTGCTTGGACGCACCGCCGCCAAGGTGGAGGCCGTGGCGGCGGAACTGGGTGCGTCACACCTGGCATTGGCCTGCGATATCGCCGATCCCGCATCGGTACGCGCGGCCTTTGCGAAGATTGCCGAGGTTCACCCTAAGATCGACGTCCTCATCAACAACGCCTCCATCTACGAACCCTTCACCTTGGCCGAGGTGCGGGACGATCAGGTCGTCGCCTCGTTGATGACCAATGTCGCCGGCACCATTTTCTGCGCGCGCGAAGCGCTGCCGCTGCTGCGGGGCAACGGCCACATCATCAATGTGAGCAGTGAGGCCGTGGCCATCAAGATGGCGATGCTGTGGCTCTATGCCGGGGGCAAGGCGGGGATGGAATTGATGTCTGACATCTGGGCGCGCGAACTGGCTGACGATGGCGTCCGCGTGACGGTCGTGCAGGCCGGGCAGATGATGGATGAGACCAAGACCGGGACGAGCTGGCCGATGGATGTCGCCATGCGCTTCATGCAGGACAATGCGAAGATCGGCCTCAATCCCCGCGAACGCCCCATCAGCCACTATAATTCCGTCACGGACGCCTTCCGCGCGGTCGTCGACATGCCGGCCGACCTCCATATTCGTCACGTCGCGCTCACTGCCGACCGTCGCGCCCAACCATAACGCCATTCATAGGAAGACCAAGATCATGGCCATTCTCCCCGACGCCAAACTCTATATTGATGGCGTCCTGCGTACGGCTGAGGACGGCAGGACTTTCGAGGTGATCGGTCCGTGGACAGGGGAACCGGTCGGCCGCGCCGCCGACGCTTCGGCCGCAGATGTCGATGCGGCGATCGCAGCCGCTCGCCGGGCATTCGACACGACCGACTGGTCGACCAATGTCGCACTGCGCGTCGCGCTCGTCACGAAATTGCGGGCCTTGTTCGAGGAGAACAGGGATCGCCTGTCCGATCTGGCCCGCCATGAGGCCGGCGCCGCCATAGGGGCGGTCGGGCGCGCGCATGTCGACATGGCGCTGGAAGGCTGGGATGATTATCTGCGCCTCTTCCCCCAGATCGCATGGGAGAAGGATTTCGGCGCGCGCACCGGATATGGCTTCGAAACGCAACGCCGGGCCTTTTATGAGCCGATTGGCGTGGTGGGGGCGATCACGCCCTGGAACGTTCCGCTCTATGTCAATGTCGGGAAGGTGGTCGCCGCGCTGCTCGCCGGTTGCACCGTCATCCTGAAGCCCGCGCCCAACACGCCGGGCATGGGCGCGATCTTTGGTGAACTGGCGGCAGCGGCAGGCTTTCCCGCCGGCGTGCTCAACGTCGTTTTCGGCAGCGATCCGGCGCTTGCGGGTGAGATGCTGGTGACCGATCCCAGGGTGGACCTCATCTCCTTCACCGGCTCGACCGGAGTGGGTAAGCGCATCATGGAACAGGGGGGTGCCAGCCTGAAGCGCATTTTCCTGGAACTGGGCGGCAAGTCCGCCAAAATCGTCCTCGACGATGCGCCCAATTTCGCCATGGATGTGGCCCAGTCCATGCTCGTTTTCCATGCCGGTCAGGGCTGTGCCGTCCATTCGCGCCTGCTGGTGCCGCGCAGCCGCTATGAGGAAGCGAAGGCGGTGCTCAAACATGCCTATGGCAGTTTCGGGGATAATTGGGGCGATTTCGACAATCCGCAGCACATCATGGGACCGGTGGTGTCGAAGAAGCAGATGGAGCGTGTCCTTTCCTATGTTCAACTGGGGCAGGAGGAGGGGGCGACCCTCCTCGCGGGCGGCAAGGCGCGTCCCGACAAGGGCCATGGCTATTTCGTGGAACCGACCTGCTTTGTGGACGTCACCAACGACATGCGCATCGCGCAGGAGGAGATTTTCGGCCCTGTTCTGGTCGTAATCCCTTATGAGGATGACGAAGATGCGATCCGCATCGCCAATGAGAGCGCTTATGGCCTGTCCGGCGGCGTGGCTTCCGGGGATTTCGATCGCGCGATCAATGTCGCCCGCAGGATACGGGCGGGCTCGGTGAGCGTTAATGGCGGGATGTGCATCGCCGGGGACTTGCCTTTTGGCGGCTACAAGGCCAGTGGCATGGGCCGCGAATGGGGTCTGGAGGGAATCGAGGAGTTTCTCGAAACCAAGCTGGTGGCCTGGCGGGCATGACAGGATAGCGGGATCGGACTTTGGGTACAAAGGCGGATGAAGCGGCGGTAGAGAAGATGGCCAAGGCGTCATCTGCTCGTCCGCGCGCATCGGCGACCGCGAAACTGCTCAGCCACAATCTCAACGGCCAGCGGCTGGGGCGCAAGGGGCGCGACACGCGCGACCGTATTCTCGCTGCCACCAATGACTTGCTTGCCGGTCCGCCTGATATCGAGATTTCGCTCAGCGCGGTGGCGCGGCAGGCTTCGCTGGGCATGACCTCGCTCTATAATTATTTCAATGATCTCACCGAATTGCTGGTCGCGGTGCTGGAGCCGGTGATGGCGACGGCCGAGGATGAGTATATCTCGTTGTTGCGCAGCCGTTGGGACGATGCGGTGCTGGGTGAACGGACGCTGGCATTCGTCACCGCCTATCATGGCTTCTGGATCAAGCATTCGCGCCTGCTCCACTTGCGAAATCGCATGGCCGACGCGCAGAATGAGCGGATGATGCTGCATCGCGTCGGGGCGGCCCAGCCGGTAATGCGGCTGCTGGTCGAGCAGATGGATGGTGATCTTAGCCAATCGCAATCACCGCTTTTCAGCATGGCGACCGCGCTGATGACCGGACTGGAGCGTGTCGTCACCGTGACGACCGACATGGCCCTGCAACATATCCTGCATACGCCCAACCCGCTGGGCCGAACTCACCTGCTCAAGGCGGAAGCACGGCTCCTGGAACTCGGCATTCGCGATTATAGAAACCTCGCTGCGTAACGCAGCGAGGCCACGAGAAGCGTTCTTGCTTCGCTAGGCGCGCAATGACGGTGTGGATCAGGGACGGAGCACCCATCCACCATCGACATGAATGGTCTGGCCGGTGATCCACCGCCCTGCTTCGGAACAGAGCAGAAGTGCGGTGCCGACCAGTTCATCAGGTTCACCGCGCGCGCGCAGGGCGCACGTCATCTGCAGGAACTTGATGAAGGGCGAATCATCCGGAACCAGCATCTTGCCGGCGTCGGACGTCACATTGCCCGGTGCGATGGCATTACAGGTGATGTTGTCCTTGCCAAATTGCTTGGCGAGCGTGGTGGTCAGGCCGACCAGGGCCAGCTTCGAGATACCATAGAGGCCACTTGCCGGGAACGCGCCGCCGGATGTCTGATTGACGATGCGGCCGCCGCCGCGTTTGCGCATCGAGGGGATGACGGCCCGTGCACAGAGCAGCGCCCCGTTGAGATTGACCGCGAAAGCGCGATTCCAGGCGTCGAGGCTGACCGTCTCGCAATTGTCGTAGCTGACATCGACCATCAGCGCTGCATTGTTGATAAGGATGTCGACACCGCCGAACGCTTCCCGGGCGGCTGCCCCCATGGCGAGCGTTGACGCTTCGTCCGCGACATCGACCTGCACGGCCAGCGCCGTCCCTCCCGCTGCCGCGATTTCGTCTGCAACGGCCCGCGCACCATCGCCGTTGAGATCGGCCACGATGACCGCTGCTCCAGCCGCAGCCAGCCCGATCGCATAGGCGCGTCCGATTGAATTGCCGCGCCCGCCGGCACCGGTAACGATGGCCACTTTGCCATCAAGGCGGAACTGGTCGAGAGTGAAGCTCATACTATGTCCTCCGAAATTGTCAGATGCCGCTCGCGGCGGAAAGAAAGGGATCGGCAGCCGAGCTGAGAGCTTCGGCGCCGGCATTGCCGGGGAGGGTTGCCTTGAGAAGATTTACGTCCTTCATCAGGAGCGGCGCGCCGTGCGAGAAGGCCTGGGGCGTGGGTAGGCGCGCATAGACTTCAAAGCCGAAGCTGCGCCCGCTACTGGCTTTCACGAGGTCGCGCAGCGCCGCGCCATCCAGCCCCAGCGCGGCCCCCACATCCATCGCCGCATGGGCCAGCCCCATATTCGCCGCCATCAGGGCGTTATTGACGATCTTGGCTCTTTGTCCCGCACCGACGTCGCCCATGTGCACGATCAGACCGCCGAATGTCTCGAAAACGGGTTTCGCCGCGTCAAACAGGGCGAGCGCGCCGCCGCACATGACGGTGAGCGTCCCGGCTGCGGCGCCTGCTCCACCCCCGCTCACCGGTGCATCGATGAAGCCGACCCCCCTTTCGGCGCAACGCTGCGCCAGGGCGACGCAATGGTCGGGCAGGATCGTGGAGTGGACGACGATCCGGCTGCCGGGCTTCATTGCCGGGAGGAGATCGTCAACGATCGCGGCAACGCCCGCATCATCGACCACGCAGATGCCGACATGATCGCAGACTGCCCCAAGGTCCGCGATATGCGCTGCGCCTTTCGCGCCTTTCGCTAGAAAGGGCGCCAATGCATCGGCCCGCCGCGCCCAAAGGGTGAGTGGATAGCCAGCAGCGGCGATCCGCTCGGCCATGGGGCCGCCTTGACTGCCGATGCCGATGAAGCCGATCTTTTCCATCACGCTCATCCTGCCGTGATGCCGGCGTCGATGGACAGGCAGTTGCCGTGGAAGCCCCGCCCGGCGGGGGATGCCAGCATGACAACCATATCGGCGACGTCATCGACCTCTACCGTGCCGCGCATACCCGAAAATCGTTTGAGCAATTCGACATCGCAACCTTCCGGAGGGCGGAAGTTCGTGACGATGTTGGTTATCATGCCGCCGGGTGCGATGGCGTTGATACGGATCGGCTTCTTCTGGAACTCCATCGCCATCGCTTTGGTCATGTTCACAAGCCCCGCCTTGGAGGCGCAGTAAGCGGCGGCATAGGCTTCGCCGATAAAGGCGGCCGATGACGCGACATTCACGATTGCGCCATGCGTATCGAGCAGGTGCGGGATTGCCGCCTGCGAAAGGAGGAAGGGCGCCGTCAGATTGACCGCAAGGGTCCGATGCCACAATTCTTCCGGCATTTCGGGCGAGTTGGCGAGGTAGATAAGACCCGCCACGTTGCACAGCGCATCAAGCCGCCCAAAATGCGTTACGGTAGCTGCGACCAATGCTCTGCAAGCGGCCGGATCGGAAAGGTCCGCAACATGCGTAATGCTTGTGCCGTCGTTGGCGGCGAGCAGTCGCTGGGTTTCCGCCAGCCCCTCACCATTGACATCGGCGAGGCAGAGTTTCGCGCCTGCCTCGGCAAGTTTTAGCGCGGTTGCCTGGCCAAGGCCCGAAGCCGCCCCGGTCACTATGGCGACTTTGTCCGTCATATCGATGCGGATATTCATCATATGCTCTCCCGCCTTACCCGTTCCAGGGCAGGCCTTTTTCGATCTTGCCGGCCATTTCGAAAACGACGCCCTGGATTACCGATGCCTTTGGCCATCCCGCATGGACGGCATATTGCAGCACGAATTCATGCAGTTCCGCAGCTGTGCAGTTTCCGCTCGCCATGGCGGCATGGAAATGGCTGCCGATCGGCACCACCGCGGCGGAATCCGCTACCCCCACCAAAGTCAGGAAGCGGCGTGCGCGCTGATCCAGCCCATCACGGCACCACATTTCGCCGAACACGAAGTTCAGAATTCCATCCTGCAGATAGGGCAGGCCGTTGCCGACACGCGGGCCATCGAATGTCATGACGGCGTTGAACTCGGCGAACCCTTCCTCCATCCGGTGCCGGGGGTCCCAGGGCGCGCTGCGGATCGGGGGAAGGCTGACCGATGCGATCCCCAATGTCTTTGCGACGCGCGTGATCGCTGCGTCGAGATCGCCGCCCCGGTCCCAGCCCGAATAAACGGCGACGTGCAGCGCCGCCTCCCGCAGTTCGGACAGCGTCAGCGCCTTGGTGGTAAGCGCTCCACGGACATAGGCGTCGAGTGCATCGCGCGGACCATTGCTGCCGGCGGCCGATGCGATCGAGATAAGGAAGCGCGCTCGCTGATCCAGCCCGGGCCGCGACCAGATTTCGGCATAGATGAAGTCGCGCCAACTTTGCTGGAGCAGCGTTTCCGGTTCGGCAGGGGGCTGACCCGTCAACTCGGTCTGGAGCGCACGCCCCCGTTCGGTGCGCAGGCGTGGGTCGAGCAGGCTCATTGTCCGCCCTCCGGCGGCGCCATGCTCATCCAGATATTCTTGGGTTGGAGGAATTCGTGCAGACCCTCCACCCCGCCCAGGCGGCCATGGCCGCTCTTCTTGAACCCCCCGAACGGGCAGTTGGGCTGCATCGCTTCGCCCGCTCCGTTCACATGGATCATGCCTGCTTGCAGCGTGCCCGCCAAATGGTGGGCGCGACGCAGATTCTGAGTATGGACATAGGCGCCCAGGCCATAGTCGGTGCCGTTCGCCAGCGTGATCGCCTCTTCCTCATCGTCAAACGGCGTGACGGTCAGCACCGGGCCGAACACCTCTGTCTGGGCGATCTCGCAATTATTGGAAATGTCCGCCAGGATGGTCACTGGCAGGAAGAAGCCCTGAGCAAACGCCCCGTCCAGACGCGCGCCACCCGCCACGATCCTGCCGCCGTCTGTCACGCCGCGATCGATCATGCCGCTGATGCGATCGAGCGCGCCCTGGCTGATGACCGGCCCCAATATTGTGGAGGGATCAAAAGGATCGCCGGATTTCACCTGGGCGGCCATGGCCGCGATCAACTGGAGATAGCGATCATAGACCCCGCGCTGTACGAGCAGGCGCGTGCCATTCACACAGCCCTGCCCATTGGAGGAGATTGCGCCGGTCAGGCCCTTCTTCGCTGCCAGCATCAGATCTGCATCGTCAAATATGATGACGGCCGATTTGCCGCCGAGTTCGAGTCCCACCGGCTTGAGCGATTGCGCCGCACTGGTCAGCACCTTCTTTGCGGTAGCGCCCGAGCCGATAAACTCGATCTTGTCGATTCCAGGATGCGCCACCATCGCCTCGCCCACGTCCGCGCCGCCGGTGACAAGATTGACGACGCCGTCGGGAAGCCCGGCCTCATGCAGGATCTCCACAAGCTTCATGGCGCTGTAGGGGGCAAGGTCCGGTGATTTCAGAATGATGCAATTGCCGGCTGCGAGCGCCGGGGCGAGAACCATGGTCGCGGCAAAGAGGGGACCGTTCCAGGGCACAATGATACCGACCACGCCATAGGGCTCGTAAGACACATAGTCATGGGCAGGCGTGCCCCACATGGGGATTGTGCGTCCGTGGATCTTGTCGCACCAGCCGCCGAAATAGCGAAATTTCTGTGCGGCATCATATCCCATATAAGGCGCCGTCATGGCGACCGAACCGTTTTCCGAGATGAGGCTGGGTGCGAACTCCCCCGATTTCGCCTCAAGCAACGCGGCGATGCGGAACATGAGGTCACGCCGCTTGTCGCCGGGCATGGCCCGCCATGCGGGGAAAGCCTTCCGCGCTGCCGCAACCGAGCGATCGACGTCGCCGGCACTTGCCATGCGCAGTTCGCGGGTAACCTTGCCGGTGCCGGGATAGACATGCGGGTAGACCAGGCCGCTTCCCTGCTCCTCGCGCTTGCCATCAATGATGATCGGATGACGCGGCAGCGCGTCGGTTGATGGTTCTGTGAACGCCATTTCTCTCTCCCCGGCCGGAACTCTCCGACTCAATCCGTTCATCTCTGTGCCAGCCGCTATGTTGCTTATCACTCAATAAAAGCTATATTTATTCAAGTTCAAGCCGCGATTATGCGATATCGCCCTTGCGAACTTCCCTTTTATAGGCATATTTTTATCGGTGGGTAAAATGGATCAAGCGGCGGCAGACCGTCAGAAACGCGACGGCAAGCGCAATGTGGTTGCCAATGCAGCCGAAGCGCTGCGGGGACGGATTTTTGCGCGGCCCGCCGGGGAGCAGATCGGTTCGTTGACGACCCTGGCGCGCGAACTGGGTGTCGGTATCGTGACGGTTCAGCAAGCCGCGCGTATTCTGGAGCATGAGGGCATATTGGAAGTCCGGCGTGGGCCTGGCGGTGGCTATTATGGCCGGCGGCCGGGACTGGCGGACCTGGAGCGCATGTTGAGCGCCTATCTGTATAGCGAACCGGGTTCCTGGCGCGAGGTGCTCGACATCACATCACTCCTCTTCAATCAGCTCTGTGCCACCGCCGCGCGATGCGACGACCTCGCTATTCATGCCGAATTGCGTCAACTTCGGGCTGAGATTGCGTCTTGCGAGGATGCGTCCGCTCTGGGTGGGTTGGAGACCAGCTTGCAGGACATTCTGTTCCGCATGGTAAGCCAGCCCTTGTTCGAACTGCTCACGCGCGTCGCCCTTGGTACGGCCCGTCGTTCGGAAGGCGACGCCATGTTGCATGGCGCCTTTGATCTGGGACAATGGAAGGTTGGGCGCCTTAAAATTATCGATGCCATCCTGCATCGCGATCCGGCGCTCGCTCGGTTCGAGGCCGACCGGCAAAATCGTCAGATTGTTGCCGCCTTCTGCGGACTGAATGACGATCCCGCCTAGCGGATACGATCTTGCTTTTGTTTCGACCGATGGCGATCATCCGCTTGTGATCCCGCCCGGCTAGGGTTACGGGATTGCCATGTTGGCAGCTACCTGTTTGGCCGCAGGACCAGTGTAGGAACCGACGGGTTGTCCATCCGCGTTGTTCGCACTCCCATCCTGATAGCGGTTGTGGCAACGGCAGCGATCGATGCCCGCGCGGAAAGCGTTTCGATCAACATTCCAGCGCAGCCTTTGACATCGGCCGTGGCGGCTTTGGCAAGGCAGACCCAGGTCGAAATTCTGCTCCACGCGCCCCGTTGGGAGCGGCATCGCACGCGGCCGGTCCGTGGATCGATGACAGTGGAGAGCGCATTGAACCGAATGACACGGGGCCTGGATCTGACCGTGCGGAGGGTGGACGGAGGGATCTATATTATCCAGCCCATGTCGCCCCGATCCGTCGCTTCGTCCAAAACCGTGAGGAGCGACAGCGATCCCGACATTCTCGTTACTGCCCGGCGGCGGTTGGAGAAGGAAGGCGACGTGCCGCTGATGGTGACGCAGTTCGGCTCCGAAACGCTTGGCCGTCAGGCGTTGCGGACGCTGGCCGATCTGGCGCGGGTGACGCCGGGTTTTGTCGCTACGGGGCAGACGTCGAGCGCAACACCCTTGCTGGTCATGCGCGGCCAAAGACGGTCGATCAGCGATGAGAACCGCTTGCCGCTGGTGGTCTATCAGGATGAGGTGCCGCTGCCGAACCAGGCCGCGCTTTCGCCGCTCTACGACATGGCTTCGGTCGAAATCCTGCGCGGGCCGCAAGGGACGCTGTTCGGCCGGAATACGACCAGCGGCGCGATCCTGCTGCGGTCCGTTCGGCCAGGGGAGGGCACGCCATCCTATATCGAGGTGGATGCCGGCAATTACGGCATGGCCCGGATCGAGGGAGCAACAGAATTGCCCGTTATCGGTGCCTGGTCGATGCGGATCGCCGGGCAGCGGATGCGCCGCGACGGGTTTATCGCCATGACGTCGGGCGGCCGGGCGGATGATGTGCATAGCGATGCCGTCCGCGCGGCGTTGCGGTTCGCGCCGGAGGGGCTGTTCCGGTCGCTGCTGACATTCGACCTGCTGAACGCGGATGAAAAGGGTTCGGCGCAGGTGCTGACCGGCGTTTATACGGGCGGCGGCGCGCGAATGGCAGGCAATGCGTCCCATTTCGATTGTGGCCAAGGGTCATGCGACGTCGACTATTATCTTGCCCTGCAGCAGATGCTGGGGCCGCGGACGTCGCAATCGGGACTGGCACCGACATTCCAGAGACGGTTCCGCGGGCTGACCAACATGACCGAGTATGGCGACGATGATCTGCTTGTCCGCAACATCGTTGGCTGGCGATCCACCAGGATTTCCAATGCGCTGGATGGTGACGGGACGCTGCTTGCAATCAACGACCTCACCAGCCGGACGGATCTGCGCCAATGGACCGAAGAGCTTCAGATGCAGGGGCGTTGGGGGCGGTTGCGCTACATCAGCGGGATATTCTTTCTCGACAGCGCGCCGGCGGGAACCATGTTGCAACAAAGCGCGCAGTTCGTTCGGCCAGGCAATCCCGCCAGCATTATCGCCAATTATCAGCATTTTCAGAGCGCAGCGGTCTTCGGGCAGGTGACGGTGCCCCTGGACTATGGCGTGACGGCGGATCTGGGTCTTCGCTACACGACGGAGCGAATGCGAGGATGTGCGTTGCGGACCAGCAATGCCACTCCCCTGTCGCGGGCGGATTGTGTGGATTGGGACGGATCATCGGCTTCGATACGGTCGGGACGCGTTACGTGGACGGTGGCGCTGACCAAAAAAATGGGAGAAAGCAGCCTGTACCTTACCAGCCGACGCGCCTTCCGGTCGGGGGGATATAATAGTCCCAGGCTGGGGGGAACGCTGGCGCCGTTTCAGACCTTCAAGCCGGAAAGCTTCACGGATCTGGAATTGGGGGTGAAGGGACGCTGGACATTGGGCGGGATCGACGGCTCCTATGCCACGGCAGTTTATGCCGGGATTTATCGCAATATCCAGCGGGCGCTGTTTCCTGCGTCCGGTTTCGATGGTGACAGTGACCCGGCCAATGATCCGATTTCCTTCTACGTCAATGTTTCGCGCGCGCGTGTGGCCGGGTTCGACGGTGATCTATCGGCCGCGATGGGCGCGCATCTGCGCGCCACGGTCAGTCTGTCCTATGTCGATGCGCGCTATATTCGGGTGAATGCGCCGCCGCAGTTGGCCGCGCTGCTGGGAAGCGATCCAATCAACAATCGCTTTTCCTATACGCCGCGTTTCAGCGGCGTGGCCAATGTGGTGCGGGAATTTCCGTTGGCGGGCGATCTGGGGCGGCTGGAACTGGGCGTCGATTATAGCCATGTCAGCACCATCCGTTTTGCCGAACGGGTGAACGAATCCTTCGGTATTCAACCAACCTACGGCTTATGGGGGGCGTCGATCGGCTGGCGGCGTATCGGGGGCAGGCCGCTGGACGTGGAACTGTGGGGACGGAACCTGACCGACCGTTTCTATGCGAGCGGGGGCGGGACGCTCAATCCGATGTTCACCGCTGCGACCGTCATTCCAGGCGCGCCCAGGACTTTCGGGCTGCGAATGCGTTATTCGTTTGAGTAATCAGGGCGTGACCAGTTCGGCGCGGGTGGCGCTTTCGTTGGTGACGCGCGCGATGCCGCTGAGTTCCAAACTTTGCAGGAAGCCGCGCGTCACGCCGATGCGGAAGCTGCCGCTGATCGGATAATGGGCCAGAGCGGGGCTGGCGATAATGATTTCCTGCGGGCTGTAGCGGTTGATTTCCGCCACCGCCTGGTCGAGCGGCATATGGTCGAAGGCGATCATTCCCTGCCGCCAGCCGAGTTGTCGGTCGACATCCACCGACGTCGTGCGGAAGCGCCCCGCCTGCCAAAGCAATTCGGTTTGGGGAGAGAGGATCGCCGATTGCGCGGGCTTGCCGCTGGCGGCGGGCATGTCGACGCGTACCCGGCCGTGGGCGAGCGTCACCCGCACGCCGCCATCGCCCAGATCGCGCACGGCAAAGGCGGTACCTAGCGCCGTCACCGTCACTCCCTCCACCTCGACGACAAACGGCTTGCGCGGGTTCTTCGCCACTTCGAAAAAGGCTTCGCCCTGTTTGAGGAAGCTGCTGCGTCGGGTGTCGCTTTCGCTGACCGACAATGTCGAACCGGTGTTCACCGTGATGGTGGAACCGTCGGCCATGCGGAAGGATGCCTGCTGGCCGATGCCGGTGGAAATTGTGCGGCCTTCCGCCTGCACGAATGCGGCGGGCGCATTGGTGTGGCGATGCCAGATGACGGACCCGCCGATCAGCAGCGCGCCCAGCGCTGCAGCGGTCGCCAGGGGACGCCGCCAGCGTCGGCGTGGGCGCCGATTGGCGATCGCCTGCTCGCGAATAGCGAGTATCCGGGCGTCGGTTCGCATCTTGCCTGCTTCCTCCCATTCCCGCTCGATCCGCGCCCAGGCGGAGCGGTGCGCTTCATCACGGGCATGCCAATGTTCGAAGGCGACATAATCCTCCGCCGTGGCGTTCGGAGAACGGAAATGGCTGAAATAGGCGGCTGCCGTCGCTTGCGGAGAGTCGATCTGTTCCAGCGCGCGGGCATCGAAGGGCTTGCTCATGGCAGATCCCTCGCGGCGAGAAAGCGCATGGCCTTCATCAGGTGGCGGCCGACCGCGCTGGTCGAAATGCCCAGATGCTCGCCTATGGCGTCATAAGACATTTCCTCGAACCGATGGAGCACGAAAGCATCGCGGGTGAGGTCGGGCATTGCCTCCAGCGCTTCCACCAGCCGGTCGACATCCTCGCGCCCGCGCAGCACCCGTTCAGGCGTGCGATCTTCCACCGGATGCAGCGGTTCGGTCAGTTCGCAATGGGCGCCACGTTCGCGGGTGCGATCGCGACGAGCACGGTCGGTAAGTACGCTGGCAGCGACCTGGAACAGATAGCCCTCGATATTGGCGATCGCTTCCGACTGGCCACGCACATGCATACGCAGCATCACGTCCTGCACCAGATCGTCGACGTCTGCCGGATCGGCGCGCTTGGCGATGTAGCGGCGCAGGATTGGTGCATAGACGGACAGGTCGCGCACGGGCGCGGCGCGATCCGGCGATGTCCTGCGTAGCGAGAAAATGGCCTGAGCCTCCGATCAACCTGCCTACTCCCTTAGCCCAGGCTCAGGAAAACCGTCATCCGAAATATTTTTTCCGGACGAGCGAATGATCTGCGTGCGCCTGCGTCTTGCGTTCATCGGCCTCGCGAAAAATGGGGTGGGGCCGCGACATAAGAAGGGGAAAAATCATAATGGCCTATCGCACTGCATCCGCATGGCTTCTTGCCTCCTCCCTCATCGCCATCGCAACGCCGGGCACCTATGCCCAGACCGCCGCGCCGCAGGCGAGCGATCCGGGCGACCAGATCGTCGTCACCGCGCGCCGCCGTGAAGAAAGCGCACAGACCGTCCCGGTGTCCGTCACGGCGTTCAATGCGGAAATGTTGCGCGAAAAGGCCATAGTCAGCACGCAGGATCTGACCTACACCACGCCCGGCCTGAATGTCGCGCCGCAAACCTCGCGCGACACCCCCAGCATTGTCATTCGCGGCCAGCGTCGCGCCACCGCCGGGGCCGCCGCGCCATCGGTCGTCACCTATTTTGCCGACGTGCCGCTGCCCAATGAAGGCAGCATCGTGCCGACCTTCGACGTGGGGTCGATCCAGGTGCTGAAAGGTCCGCAGGGCACGTTGTTCGGCCGCAACACGACGGGCGGCGCACTGCTGCTCTATCCGGTCGCGCCGGACTATGATTTCGGCGGCTATGGGCAGGTGACGCTGGGTTCCTATAATGAACGGACGTTCGAGGGCGCGGTGAACGTGCCGGTGGTGGACGATCGCGTGGCATTGCGCCTGGCCGGGCAGATCGCGCGGCGTGAGGGATATACCAGAAATTACGGTATCGGTGGCGACTTGGACGACCGGCACAATAATGCCATTCGGGCGTCGTTGCTGATCGAACCGGTCGATGGCTTCAAGAACGTGACCGTTCTCGACTATTACAAGGCGAAGGAGAATGGCACGGGCCTGGTCAATAACGGCGTTTATCCCAACCCCGCCGTTCCGGGCGGCGGCAGCGCGCGCACGGCGGCCAATCGCCCCTATTATGATTGCGGCGTTGCGGGTTGCGACGTCGATATCGCGCTGGCCGAACAGCAGGCGCGCGGCGCTCGCGGTATCGCCACCAGCATCGATCCCTATTCCAACCGAATCTTCTGGGGCGTGGCCAATACGACCACGCTGGATGCGGGCGCCGTCACCTTCAAGAATATCTTCGGCTACCGCAGCAGCAAGGTGGATGGCGCGCGTGACATGGACGGCACTTATCTGCAATTGAACGATGGCGTATCGAACACGAATGTCGAGCAATATTCGAACGAGTTCCAGATCATGGGCAAGTTGCTCAATGACAGGCTCGACTGGATCGTGGGCGCTTTCTATCTTAAGAGCGATCCGAGCGGTGTCAACGGCGGTGTCACCTACGCTGCGGTCATTCCGGGGCGGACCTTCACCTATAACGAGAATTACAACAGCGCGACCAGTAAGGCGCTGTTCGGCCAGATCGGCTATGCCTTTGGCGGCTTTGCCGAAGGGCTGCGCTTCAACGGCGGGTTCCGTTATACTTGGGACAAGTCCTCGGGCTGTTCCGTCGCGGCGCTTTCCACGCTCGACCGGATCGGCCCGGACGCCTGCGAAGCGCGGGGGGGCAGGACCGGCGCGGAAAAATCCAAGGCACCGACCTGGACGCTGGGCTTCGATTATAAGGTGAATGAGGATATCTTCCTCTATATCACTAACCGCCGCGGCTATCGCGCCGCCGGCTTCAACCAGAGCGGCCTTTCTTCCTATTTCGACGGGTTCGAAACCTACAAGCCGGAGAAGGTCACCGACTATGAGGCGGGCATCAAGAGCAGTTGGCAGATCGGTGATGTGAAGGGCCGCTTCAACATCGCCGCCTACACCAGCAAATATAGCAATATCCAGCGTTCCATATTCCCCGGCGCGAACTTCGATGGCGATGATAATCCGGCCAATGATCCCGCCAACCTGATCATCAACGCGGCGAAAGCGACCATCAAGGGGACGGAATTCGACTTCTCGGTGACACCGGCGCGCGGGTTCAGCCTGACCGGATTCGGCGCCTATACCGACGCCAGATATGATGAATATGCTGCCCCCGCAGCCTTCGTCTCGCTGCTCGGCAACAATCCGGTCAACAATAAATTCTCCTATACGCCGAAATGGACCCTGGGGGCAGGCGCGCGCTATGCGCATGATCTGGGTGATTTCGCCGAGCTGGTGGTCAACGCCAACTGGTTCCACAGCGCCAAGGTCTGGTATGTCGAACGGCCGCTGGACACGAACGGCATTCAGAAGGCCTATGATACGGTCAATCTGAAATTCGACCTCAACGATATCCAGGGGCGCGGCATCGATCTGGGCCTCTTCGTGCGCAACCTGTTCGATGTAACCTATGCCGCCGCCGGCGGCGTGGTGACGCCGTCCATCACCTCGACTACGCTGGTTTACAACGAACCGCGCGTTATCGGGGTGCAGTTGCGCGTGGCGTTCGGCAAGCGCTGATCCTTGTCCTTTCGATGCGGTCTATTTGAACGGGGTTTTCTATCCATGAAAAGTTTAACCTGGTCCTTTCTCAGCCTGCTGGTCGCGGGCGTTTCCACGCAGGCGTTGGCGGGTCCGCTGGCCGATGGCGATCGCATGGCGATCATCGCCGATATCGATCGTGGGACGCCTGCGCTCGAAAAGACGGCCTTGCAGATATGGACCTATGCCGAAGTCGGTTTTCAGGAGACGAAAAGCTCCGCCCTGTTGCAGAAGGAGTTGAAAGCGGCAGGGTTCACGATCGATGCGGGCGTGGCGGGGATGCCGACGGCTTTCATCGCCAGCTTCAAGAGCGGGGAGGGGCCGGTGATCGGCATTCTCGCCGAGTTCGACGCGCTGCCAGGCCTGTCGCAGGCGGCGGAGCCGGAACGCCATCCGCTTTCCGGCGTCGCGGGGCATGGTTGCGGGCATAACCTCTTCGGTGCGGCGTCGGTCGCGGCAGCGATCGCGACGAAGAAATGGATGGTTGCGCATGGGATCAAGGGCGAACTTCGCCTTTATGGCGCACCGGCCGAGGAGGGCGGATCGGGCAAGGTCTTCATGGTGCGGGCCGGGCTGACCAAGGATGTGTCGGCGATGCTACATTGGCACGCGGCCGATGCGAACAGCGCGTCGCAGGGGCGGGCGCTTGCCAATATCAGCGGCAAATTCCGCTTCCACGGCATCGCCGCTCATGCCGCCGCCGCGCCGGAGCGAGGGCGTTCCGCGCTCGATGGCGTCGAGGCGATGGATAATATGGTGAACATGATGCGCGAGCATGTGCCGCAGGAAACGCGCATCCACTATGTCATCACCGACGGCGGCAAGGCCCCCAATGTCGTGCCCGACACGGCGGAGGTCTATTATTATGTCCGCCACCCCGACCAGAAGATAGTGGCCGATATTATGGAACGGGTGAAGAAAGCGGCGGAAGGCGCAGCGCTGGGCACCGGTACGACGGTCGAGTTCAATCAGGTCGGCGGCACCTTTGATCTGTTGCCCAACGATGCTCTGGGCCATGTGATGTACGATAATCTCAAGAGCCTGACGATACCCGCTCATACGGCGGAGGAGCAGGCCTTCATCACGAAGATCCAGTCGACCTTCCCCAAGGGGACGCGGATGGGTGACGGGTCGGTCGAACCCTATTCGAGCGGTCGGCTTTCTCCGGCGTCGACTGATGTCGGCGATGTCAGCTACACCACGCCGACCGCCGGGATGGTGGCCGAGACCTGGGCGCCTGGCACGCCGCCGCACAGCTGGCAAGCGGTGGCGGCCAGCGGCACCACCGTCGGCGTCAAGGGCGCGGTGACGGCGGCAAAGACGATTGCACTGAGTGCGGCGCAGCTTTTCCAAAGCCCGGATACGCTGGTCGAGGCCAAGGCCGAGCTGGACCGGCGGCGGGGGGCTGACTTCGTCTATCGTTCGCTGCTGGGCGACAAGGGGCCGACGCTCGACTATCGAAAGGCTTCCGGCAACGACTGATAGCCGTTCTTGGGCGATATGTGCGCCGTGTCGGTAACTGGGATGCCGTCGTGGCGCACGATCCTTTGGTTAGGTGGTGCCGGTGGAGGTCTTTGCCTTGGTCCATTTTATGGACATAGCCCGCACCCGCCAGATAACATGATGCTCCAGCCGATGTTCAGCGCCGGTCAAGCCTGACCGGTCGATAGCGTCGCTCTGCAAAAAAGGGAGATGCGTCATGGAGCAATCGTTCGGCCTATCCGACAGGCGCAGCCTGATCGCGACATTGGTGCTTCTGCCGCTTGCGGCCTGCGCCACGCCGATGGGACGCTATACGGTCGAGGATGCGGTGCGGCGGTTGCTGGAATTGTCGAGCCAGCGCGCTTTCGCCCGGCTGACCGAGCCGGGCGGCTTTTATGACGATCAACTGACACGGATCGTACCGCCCGACCTGGGCGGCGGGAAAGGCGGGGCGGTGCTTTCCGCTTTGCTGCGCACGCGCGCGGTACGGGATCGGATGGCGATGGGATTGAATGACGTGGCGGTCGATCTGGCTGACAATGCCGCGCCGATCGTGATGGATGCGGTGCATCGCATGACGTTGGCCGACGCGGTGTCGGTGCTGCGCGGCGGGCCGACGGCGGCGACCGATCTGCTGGCGCGGGAGACGCGCGGATCGGTGGTCGAGGCGCTGTTGCCCGGGGCGTCGCGGGCGCTGCACTCGGACATCTTCGAAATGCTGTCGGCTGCGCTCTCCGCCACGGGGGGCAAGGATTATGCGGCGCTGGCCGACAATGTGTCGGGCCAGATCGGCGACGCCATTTTCCGCGCAATTGGGCGCGAGGAGGCGGAAATTCGGCGCGATCCGCGTGCGACTGGCGACCCGATCCTGATGGCGCTGCTCGGATAGGTCTTGATTTCGGCGTCGGCCCGTGGTGTCCCCGCGTCATGGAACAGAAATACCCCGGTGTCGCCGGCATCCCCTGGGACCAGCCCGCGACCATGATAGACTTGGATGGCAAGCCGCCGCTGATCGGTACGATTCGCGACTGCGCCGTTCATTTCGGCCTTTTTAAGCCTCATGCCAAAGCGCAGGCGCGCGTCCTGCTGACCCAACCCGTCCACCGGGACGGGCGCAAGACGCGCACCTGGCTGCTGGAGCCGGAAGAGATAGAGGCTTTGGCCGAACGGTTGAAGCTGGAGACGAACTGACCATCGAAGCGCCATTCCCGCCTGTGCGGGAATGGCGGCAATGAATTGTCAGACTGCGAGGTTTTCCGTTTCCGCGACCAGCTTTGCCAGCCGCGTGGCACTGACATCGTCCAGCGGGGCGAAGAGCAGGAGGCGCTGGCCCGGCGCCTCCTCGATAGCGTAGCTGGTATGGCGGAACATGATTTCGCCCACGCCCGGCATGTCGGCGATGTTCGTATCCTCGAAATGGGCCATGATTTCCGATTCCTGCCAATAGAGGCGGAAAAATTCGGACTGCTCCATCATGTCTGTAATGATGCCTTCGAACACCTCGGGCTGGGCGGTGCGGCTATAATCCCATTTGAAGCGGGCGATCAGGCGTCGGCACATGTCCTGGAACTTGTCCGGGTCGGCGCGGTAGCGCGGGTTCAGCATCAGGATGCGGAACAGATTGCGTTCCTCGCGCGGCATATCGCTATAATCGCGGAAGGCGCGGGCGACGAGCCGGTTCCAGCCGATCACCGTCCAGTCCTCTACGATCACCAGGGCCGGTATGGAGAGGCTATCCATCAGATGCTGGGTGCCAGCGTGGATCGTCTCATCGGGACGAGTGGCCAGCGGGGGCGGGCGATGCTGCGCTAGGGCGAAGAGAAATTCGCGTTCATTGGCGCTGAGCCGCAGGGTGCGGCTCAGGCGCTCCAGCATCGGGGCGGAGAGCTGGACATCCCGCCCCTGTTCGAACCAGGTGTACCAGGTGACGCTCATTCCCGCGAGCGTCGCCACCTCCTCGCGCCGCAGGCCGCGCGTGCGGCGGCGTTCGCCAGCGGGCAGGCCGACTTCGGACGGCGCGAGCTTTGCTCGGGCCGCTTTCAGGAACCGCGACAATTCTTCCCTTTGTGCCATGCCTTATCCAGTTACTCGCAATAATGGGACATCCACCGGCCTTCTTGCGGGCCTTCTCCTCTGCAAAACCTTCCGTCCTGCGATCGGCAGCATAGCCGAGACTAGACAGGAGAGCGAGATTGGCTGGCAAGCTATTTGTGACCTGCGCGGTGACGGGAAGTTCACCGATGCCAACGCACCCCGATTTCCCCTTTCGCCCCGACCATGTCGCCGCGCAGGCGCTGGCGGCGGCAGAGGCGGGCGCGTCGATCATCCACGTCCATGTGCGCGACCGGGAGACGGGCGACCCGTCGCAGGCGCTGGAAGATTATCGTGAGGTTGTCGGCCTGATCCGTGCGAAGAATAATGAGGTGATCCTGAACGTCACCACCGGGCCGGGCTGCACCTGGATGCAGAGCGATGACGATCCGTCGGTCTGCGGTCCCGGTACGCTGATGTTCACCGCCGAACGGCGGCTGGAGCATATCCTGGACCTGAAGCCCGATATGTGCACGCTCGACATCTGCACGATGCAGCTTTGGGGCGGGGTGGCGATCAACCTGGACCCGATGATAACGAAAATGGGGCATATGATCCAGGATGCCGGCGTCTTGCCGGAGATCGAATGTTTCGAGGCGGGTGATTTCGTGTTCGCCGACGATCTGATGGCCAAGGGAGCGATCCCGAAGAATGTCCCCTTCACCTTCGTGCTGGGGACCAAATATGGCTTGCCGGCGACGACTGAGGCGATGCTCTATGCGAAGAACCAGATACCGCGCGGCGCGCATTTCACCGGCTTTGGCGTCAGCCGCCACAGCTTCCCCATGGCTGCGCAGTCAGCGTTGCTGGGCGGTAATGTGCGCGTGGGGTTCGAGGATACGATCTACCTGCGGCGCGGCCGGATGGCGGCGGACAATGCGGAAATGGTGCGCTGGGGCGTCGAGCTGATCGAGAAGATCGGGGGTGACATAGCGAGCGCCGGAGAGACGCGGGCCATGCTGGGCCTGAAACAATAAGGAGAGGATGATGACGCAGGCAGTAAAGGCACCGATGGGCGATGTGCGGGGAAAGACCGCCTTCATCACCGGCGGAGCGAACGGCATCGGGCTGGGGATCGCGCGCGCATTGGTGCAAGCAGGAGCCAATGTGGTGATCGCCGACATCCGTGAGGAGTCGTTGGCGCAGGCCAGGGCCGAAATTGGTTCCGATGCGCAGGTGGAGACGGTCCAGCTCGACGTCACCGATCGCGCTGCTTTTGCCCGTGCCGCCGATGCGGCGGAAGCGCGGTTCGGCAAGGTCCATATGCTGGTCGGCAATGCGGGCATCGGCGTGATGGGGCCGGTGCTTGACGCGCGCTTCGACGATTGGGACTGGGGCATGGGCGTGAATCTGGGCGGGGTCATCAACGGCATCGTCACCATCCTGCCGCGGATCAAGGCACATGGAGAGGGTGGGCAGATCGTTACGACCTCCTCGCAATCGGCGCTGCTCCCGATCAGCTATTCGGCCATTTATACGGCGGCCAAGGCGGCGATCCTGGGGATATCCGAGGCGATCCGGGGTGAGCTGGCGGGAGAGAATATCGGCGTGTCGGCCTTCATGCCCGGCCCGGTGCAAAGCCATATCGCCCATAGCGGCGAATTGCGCCCGGCCGAATATCGCAGTGACAGCGGCTATCGCCAGCGCGAGGAGGATCTGGAGAAGCGCCCTGTTTCGCCGCTCTGGATGAGCGCGGATGAGGTGGGGGAGCGGGTGCTGGCTGGCATTCGCGACAACGACCTGTACATATTGACCCATCCGGAGTTCGGGCCGGGGATGCGGACGCGCTTCGACGCGATCCTGGCATCCATGCCTGACGAAGCGATCAACCAGGATCGGGCGAAGGAGATCGGCTTCCTGCTTTCCAACCCCGCTTTCGACGATCAGTTGGCACGGCGGCAGGGGAAGGAACTGGCGGCATGACGAAGGTTGCTGGACGTACGGCCTTCATCACCGGAGGGGGATCGGGCGTGGCGCTGGGGCAGGCAAAGGTGTTTGCGCAGGCCGGTTGCAAGGTTGCGATTGCCGACATTCGGCAGGATCATCTGGACGAGGCGATGGCCTGGTTCGAAGGGCGCGGCCATGACGTGATGGCGGTGAAGCTCGATATCACCGATCGGGAAGCCTATGCGCGTGCCGCCGACGAGGTCGAGGCGAAACTTGGGCCGGTCGAATTGCTGTTCAATACGGCGGGTGTGTCGATCTTCGGGCCGCTACAGAATGCGACCTATGACGATTGGGACTGGCAGCTCGACGTCAATCTGCGGGGCGTCATCAACGGCATCCAGACCTTCGTGCCGCGCATGATTGCGCGGGGGAAGGGCGGGCATATCGTCAATACCGCGTCCATGTCCGCCTTTGTGGCGCTCAAGGGGACAGGTATTTATTGCACGTCGAAGATGGCGATCCGGGGGCTGACCGAATGTCTGGCGCTGGACTTGACGGATCAGGGCATCGGTGTGTCGATGCTATGTCCCGGCGCGGTCAACACCAACATTCATGAGGCGGTGCTGACGCGGCCGGCGCATCAGCAGACGACGGGCTATTATGGCGCTGACCCCGATGTCATGGCGCATCTCAAGCGGGTGATCGCGGTTGGCATGGAGCCGGAAATGCTGGCCCGATATGTGCTGGAAGGGGTGGAGGCGGATCAGCTTTACATCCTGCCCTATCCGGAATTTCGCGGTACGCTGGAGGATATCCACGCTCGCGTGATGGTGGCCTTGGCGAAGCCCGGGGACGATCCCGACTATGAGAAGCGTGTCGCCCATGGCGTGCCGGGCGGTGAAAAGCGCGAGACGGCTGAAGGCTGAAACGTGCGGATATTATAATGATGAGAATCATTTGCAATATGGAGTGACCTGACCTATCGAGCGCCCCGAACAAAGGGGAGTTCGTCATGTCATTCACGCTTTTTGCCCTGGCCGCCGCTGCGGCCGGAGAAACCGCGCCTGTCGAGGAGCCCAATCGCGACGCCATCGTCGTTACCGGCCTGCGCGACGATGCGACCGAGGGAACAGGCAGCTACACCGCCAAATCGAGCAAGACCGCGACCAAGCTGCCGCTGTCGCTTCGCGAAACGCCGCAATCGGTGACTATCGTCACCCGGCAGCGGCTTGATGACTTGCAGATGATAAATGTCACCGATGTGGTGAAATTCACGCCGGGCCTGTTCCTGAATACCGGCAATGGCCCAGGGCGCCCCGCCTTCAACGCGCGCGGCTTCGACATCGACAATATTATGTATGACGGGCTGCCCAGCCGTTATCAGGGTTTTATTGTCGGGTTACAGGCGAACCTCGCCATTTTCGACCGGGTGGAGGTGGTGCGCGGCGCCACGGGCCTCATCACCGGCAGCGGCAATCCGTCGGCGGCGATCAACATGGTCCGCAAGCGTCCCCAGCGCGAATTTCACATGGACCTGACGGCCGCAGCGGGAAGCTGGGACAATTACAGGGGTGAGATCGACATGGGCGGCCCGGTCAACGAATCCGGCACGTTGCGCGTCCGCACCGTCGGCAGCTACCAGGACAGCAGCAGCTTTCGCGACGGGGAGAAGATCCATCGTGGGCTGATCCATGCCATCGCTGAATATGATGTAGGGCCGAACACGTTGCTGATGGTTGGTGCGACCCATCAGGATGATTTCTACAACAGTTTCTGGGGCGGCTTGCCGTTGAGCGCGACCGGCGCGCATCTGAATCTGCCTCGTTCCACCCGTTTGTCCAACGATTGGGAAGGCAAGTGGCAGAAGGCGAACAGCCTGTTCGGCGAACTGAAGCATGTTCTCGGAAATGACTGGCAGGTCCGGCTGGCCGGGATGAAGACGTGGCAGGACGCCATTTTCTCCGGTTCCTATGTCTATCGCCGGAACGACGACCTGTCGTTGACCCAGAGCATCTATCAGGCCAGCTATGACGAAGACCAGGCAGGCGCTGACCTCTATGCCGGCGGCCCGTTGACCCTGTTCGGCCGGCCGCACGACATCATTCTGGGCGCGAGCTGGCGAGAAACGAAGACGCGGACGCAGAATTATTCGCCCGGCGGCGAAGTGGCCGGCAATATCGACGTGTTCGATTTCGATCCGTCGGCCATGGCCCGGCCGGATTTTCGGCCGACGAACGTGAGCACCAACATCATCACCCAGAAGGGCGCCTATGCCTCAATCCGGTTGAACCCCGCCGATCCGTTGAAAATCATTCTGGGCGGACGACTTGACTGGTATGACTATGACAATGTCGGAACCAGCGTCGGCGACTATCGGGTAAATGCGCATAAGACATTCTATGCCGGCGTGCTGCTGGATCTCGACCGCCATCATACCCTCTATGCCAGCTACACGGATGTGTTCCAGCCGCAGAGCGCGAAGGGGTTTGCGCCCGACGCCGGGTCGCAGCGGATATTGGACCCGATCCTTGGCAAGAATTATGAGGTGGGGCTGAAGGGGGAATATCTGGACGGCCATTTGAACGCCACGATCGCCCTGTTCCAGGTCGACCAGACCAATCGCGCGATCGTGCCCGTCGACCAGAGCGGTTGCCCGACCTTCCCGGCTGCCTCCTGTTCGGTTTCCTCAGGGCTGGTGCGCAGCAAGGGTGTCGAGGCGGAAGTGCAGGGCGAGCCCTTGCCCGGCTGGCAACTGTCGGCGGGTTGGGCCTATGTCCGCGTCCGCTATGTCGAGGGTCTCAATCCGACCAATGAAAGCCGGGTATTCGACACCGACTATCCCGAACATATCGTCAAGCTGTCATCCTTCTACACCTTGCCGGGCACGCTCGACCGGTTCCGGGTTGGAGCGTCGCTGCATTGGCAGAGCCGCATCTATAACCAGAATCTGCGTGGCGCCAATTTCAACAATATATCCTTCATCGTGGATCAGGGCGCCTATGCCATCCTCGATCTGATGGGCAGCGTTAAGCTGAACGACCGGATCGACTTGCAGGTGAACCTCAACAATGTGTTGGACAAGACCTATTATAAGGCAGTGGGTTATGACATTCGCTGGGGGTCGGTGGACGCCTATGGCGATCCGCGCAACGTGATGGCGACGCTGCGCGCGCGGTTGTGACGGATGCAGGGGTAAGAGGAGCAGGCGTGGCAGTCTTTGCGCATATGAAAGGCGGATATTGGCCGGATGGCGCGATCATCCGATGGGCTGACGGCAGGCTGGGGTAGGGCCACCCTCCTGCCCGCCGGTGAACCTGCCGGCCTACCGCGACGTTATCCTTCTACTCTTGGCTTGTATGCGCCGATGTGGGAGAGGCGGTCAGGGTCGCGGAACAGGATGCCGGAAGATAAAAACATGCATTTGCCGATCAACAGGATGATATGTCGCGTCATTGGCTTGGGTCTGGTCATGCTGCTCGGCTTGCTGGCGCCGGCGTCGCTTTACGCGGCTGATCCTGCGCCATTCGAACTGTCCGGCCCGGCGTTGCGCATCATGGTGGCGCGTGGGGCGCAGAGTTTGCCGATCACGCAGGTGCCAAGCCTGTCGGAAGGCGACAAGCTGTCAATCGAAGCGAACTTGCCCGCCGACCAGGGTGCGCGCTTCATTCTGGTGTCCGCCTTCCTGCGCGGCGCAACCAATCCGCCGCCCAAGGATTGGATTGGCTTTGCCGAGACGTGGAAGAAGAAGGACAAGGCGCTGACGCTGACCGTGCCGAAGGGCGCGCGACAGATGGTGATGTTTCTGGTCCCTGATACGGGCGGGGCGGAAAGTGCGCTGATCGGCGCGGTACGCGGCAAGCCGGGCGAGTTCGTGCGGGCGACGCAGGATCTCAACCAGGCTTCGCTCGACCGGTCGCGGCTCGATGCCTTCATGGCGGCGATCCGCGCCCAGGAAAACACTCATCCCGAATTTCTGCGTGGCGTAGCCCCGACGCTGGCACGCAGCCTGTCGATGAAGCTCAACGAGGAATGCCTGTCGAAGGTGGTTGAGTTGCAAGCGTCCTGTCTGCTCGATAATCGGGAAACGCTGGTGCTCGCCGATGTGCACAGCAGCTCCATGGCCGAGACGCTGACCGGCGCGCCGACGGACCTGGCGCTACAGCTCAGCGCTACGCGTGAGGCAGGCTTTGGCTATTACAGCCCCTATATCGCCGTGGTGCGCGATGTGGCGAAGATTTTCGGTGCGTTCAGCAATCCGCAGTTCGACTATCTGCCGACGCTCAGCGTGCGCAGGGACGACGGCATCGGGCTGTTGCTCAATGCCGCGCCCTCCTTCCAGAAGCCCAAGTCGGTGATGGTGATCGCCATGCCTGCGATCGAGGCGGATAGCCCGCCCCGGCTGCGGAACGTGGCCGAAGCGCCGATCTGTGCGGTAGGTGCAGGTACGGTGCTACCGGTCGAGGGGGCGCCGCTCATCTATTCCACCACTTATGCGCGCGACATGAAGCTGATGCTGAAGGCGGCGTCGGGCGAGACTGTAGAACTGCCGGTCACGGCACGGGCCGACCGGGGCGGTTATGTCCTGCCGGGTCGGGCCGACCTGCCCGCTGCGTTCAAGGGGGCGGTGGAGGGGCATCTCCATGGTCATTGGGGCTTCGACCGGTTCGACGGGCCGGACTTTACACTGCAACTGCCCGACGAAGGCGGTTGGAGCGTCGAAGGAGAGACGCCCGCGCTGGTCGTAGGGCGCGACAATGCGCTGATGCTGAAGGGTAGCGCCCCCGCCTGTGTGGAAAGTGTGACGATCCGTCAGGGGAACGGGCAGGCCCAGTCGATCGGGTGGAAGGTGCAGGGCCAGGACGGGCTGGCGCTGACCTTGCCGTTGGCCGAGCGCCGGCCCGGTACACTCGACATCGCCGTGAAATATCAGGGGGTCGCCCAGCCCTCGATCGTCTCGCTGCGCAGCTATGTGCAGGCTAGCCGCCTGGATGATTTGCTGATCCATGCAGGAGACAGGAGCGCGCTGCTGTCGGGCCAGCGGCTCGACCAAGTGGAGAGCGTTAATGTGGCAGGACTTGTGCTGCGACCCGACGGCTTGACGCGCGACGGCACGGTGGATCGACTGCGGCTGATGGCGCAGGGTGAAGGCACCACAGTTAGTCCGGGCAGTGATGCGAGCGCCAAGGTGAAGCTGCTCGACGGGCGGACAGTCAGCCTGGCGGTGACGGTGGCGGCGGCTCGGCCTCAAATTGCCCTGTTAAGCAAAAGCGTCACACCAGGGGCACCGGCTGCGAATGCCAAGGCGCTGACGCTGAATGATGACGAGGTCCTGCCTGACAATGGGCGATTGGTCTTTTCGGTGCAGGCGAAAGGGGATACGCGATTGACCGCTGCCGATGCGATTGAGGTCGCACCTGTTGACGGCACGACATCGCTTCGCCTCGCCACGACGAATGGTCTGCGGCTGGAAGGACCGCAGGTGATGGTCGCGACGCTGGACCCCAAAATAATGCCTCCCTCGCTCTTTGGCCCGCTCCGCTTCCGTCTGCTGCGAGGCGAAGAGGCAAGCGACTGGCAGCCGCTGGTGACGCTGGCGCGACTGCCCCAGATCGAGGCGGTGGTCTGCGAGACCAAGAGCAACGGTTGTACGATCCGTGGCCGAGACCTGTTCCTGATCGACGCGGTGGGTACGATGCCTACGCTCGATCAGGCGGCGCAGGTCGCGCATGGCTATACAGGTTCCGCCCTGAAGGCGCCGACGCCACAGGACGGGAAGCTCTATTTGCGGTTGCGGGATGCGCCTGGCAGCGTGGTGACACTGCCGGCGGCGTGACCGGATCATCTATGCCGTCGGCAGCGGAATAGCGAT